>QZKZ01000105.1 GCA_004796465.1 Desulfovibrio sp. | reverse complement strand
GTATAGGGCAGAGTATCAGGAGTACTTCAGAAATCTATTCATACTAGAAGGCGAATTATGCTCCTCAAGCAATGGTGTAATTCTTATGATTAATAATTATCATAGCTATGCCAAAGGAAATATCAGCATAGAGCAGTACTCGGAAATCATTGTCTCAAATCCATATCAAATAAGCGCTGTATGGAACTGGGGAAGGTTGATCTTCAGTGATATTGAGCTTGGGGAGGAATACCGTAATTCAGATTACTATCACGATCCATCATTTCACATCATGGATGACCTCACCAAGTTTATTGATAACCCAACGCCGCATATGCTCATTCTTTGGACAAGGTTGTTCGAAACATCTGATGGAATATATGGGGAATGGATGCACGAAAAAACTCTGGAGTTGTTTCGCGACAATCCGCAAGTGGTGCTAGACAATTATGAATACTTTTCACCGGTAGAGGGTAGGCTGGAAATTTTGCTACAGCACCTGTGGTATGATGAAGATCGAGTTGAACTGTGCTCCATATATTCGCAGTACCCAGGAGATGCGATCGCCGAGAAGATCCGTGGCTGGTTGGAATGCGCGCAACAGTAATTTGCAGCTGAGGAGATCAAGTACGACAGCTTCGGCAACATCCTCAATGAGACCAACCCGGCCATGCACATCCCCTTCGGCTTCGCGGGCGGCCTGCACGACCGCGCCACTGGCCAGATGGCGATGTTTCCTGCCAAGCACTCATTCGATGCTGCAAAGGTTCCGGAGAAATAAGCAAGAGGCCGGGAATCCGGCCTCTTGGCAAGGAAGCTAGTCGTCGCTTGGGCTGAAGGTGCGCACGGACTGCACGGAATCCCAGCCGTAATACGTATTGATGGCCTCGCCGCCGGCCTGTTCCGTGACGCGGATGAACTCCTCGCCCAGGTAGATGACCGCCGACTCAAACACTTTTCCTTCGTTGACCTGCAGCTTCACGCCTTTGCGCAGTTTGCGCGACATGGTCCCGTGCACGGGCATTGAGGCGTATTCAAAGACTTTTTCCAGGGTGGTTTTTTGCATGATTTCCTTCCTTGCGTTGGTCTATTGGTTTGCATATTTGTTAAAACGCGACCAAAAACTCCACCTAAGAATTACGGCCATTTCTTATTTTGTAAAGACCGGGTCGGGTGGTGGAAGCAGATTTTCAGGAATACTCAACCGCCCAACAGGAGGTCGTTGAGCGGTCAACCCGTGACACAAGGCGGTAGCAGGGCTTGGTGCGGCAGAAATTTACGGGAGGGGAATTGTACCCCCCCCGGCAAGGTCGCGAGGTAGTCTGGTCAGGCCGTTGCACAACTCAAGCCTCACACATTTTCAAAAAACGCCGATAAGCCTTGCGTGAGCTTAACCATCAACCATAACCCCATGGCCATCAAGGCTGCCCAGTCCCTGCGCATGGTGTTCCAGGACTTGGGCGATTCCACTCGCCGTTTGTCCTCGGGGCTGCGCATCAGCCAGGCCGCGGACGACCCTGCCGCGTTCGTGATCCGCGACATGATGCGCGGCGACATCGCGGCCCTGAACCAAGGCGTGCGCAACGTGAGCGACGCCATCTCCCTGATCCAGACCGCTGACGGCGCCCTGGCTGTAATCGACGAGAAGCTGGTGCGCATGAAGGAACTGGCCGCCCAGGCCGCCACCGGCACCTACACCTCGGCCCAGCGCATGATCATCGAGTCCGAGTACCAGGCCATGGCTTCGGAAATCACCCGCATTGCCAATGCCACGGACTTCAACGGGGTGAGCCTGTTAAACGGAAATCTTTCCGCAAGCGTGCACAACGGGGCCGGGCTCAGGTCAACAGGCAAGCTCAAGGTGCACTTTGGCACGTCCAATGACTCGGCCGAGGACTACTATTACATCCAGATCGGCACGGCCACGGCTGACGCGCTGGGCGTGGGCTGCAACGCCCCGGACAAACCGGGTTGACCGCGCCAGGCCGCTGCCGGTCGGCACGTGCACACCCAGGCCCAGGCCCAATATTCCCTGGAAGCCATCAACAACGCCATCCTGAGCAAGGATATGATCCGCGCCAACCTCGGCGCGTTGCAGAATCGCTTTGAGAACACCATCTCCAACCTGGAAGTCCAGGCCGGGAGTTTGCAGGCTGCTGAGTCCCGCATCTCGGACACGGACGTGGCCAAGGAGATGACCGCTTTTGTGCGCGGCCAAATCCTGTCCCAGTCCGCCATCGCCATCTCTCCCAGGCCAACACCCTGCCGCGCATGGCCCTGCAGCTCCTTGGCGGCTAGCCGGTTTCCCCCAGAAGATCGAGAAGCGGCCTCAAGTGCTGCTCGTAGCGCTTCCACGAGGCCACGGACGAGGTGTACATGGGCTGGCGCACCTGGGCCAGGCTGGCCGTGCGCACCTGGCGCTTGCTCTTGTGGAACTCCAAACAAGCCGGGGCGAACTCCTCGCCCAGGGCGTCGAGCAGGGTGCGGATCTCGGGCTCGGGGTCGGCCACCAGCTTTTCGTAGTCCACATGCAGGACCTTGCCCGGCAGGACCTGGTCCCAATGGGCCATGATGTCTTGGTACAGGAGGTGGTAGCGGCCCAGGGCCTCCAGGTTGTAGATGTAGGGCTGGTTCACGTCGAGCAGGTTCTTCCAGCAGGAAATGCAGGTGTCCAGGGCGTTGCGCCGGGAATGCACGATGCGCGCTCCGGGCATGCAACTGGCGATGAGGCCGATCTCCATGAAGTTGCCCAGAGCCTTGTTGACCACGGACGGGGCGTTGTCGGTCAGGGCTTTCAGCTCTTCCACATAGGAGGGCCCGACCACGGAACAGAGGTGGGGCAGGGATTCCTCGTCCACCCCGGCCAGGCCCACTTGCTGGAGGTGGTGTTCAATCACCACCTGGAGCAGGTTGGATTCGCCGATGGACGCTATCTTGGGATGGCTGTCCAGGATGTGGTCGATAAGGGTGGAGCCGCTGCGGGGCATGCCCACCACAAAGATGGGCGTGGAGTCGTCCGGACCCGTGCCCGCGAACTCGGTGATACGCTCTGGGCTGAAGAGCTCCTTCACCGCCTCGAATTCCCAAGCCGCCTGTTCCTGGTCATAGTTGAGGGCATTGTCCCAGACCAGGTCGTTGCCCACTTGCATGTGGCCAAAGGCTGCGTCGTATTCGCCGATGTCCTCCAGGGCCTTGGACAGGGCAAAGGATATCTGCATGCGCGGCAGCCAGGCCTGTTCGGGCAAGTCCTGGAGCCGGGCCTCCATGGAGTTGATGAATTCGTCGCGTTCCGTGTGCTTGGTGATCTTGGCTGCGTTGTAATAGGCCAAACCATTGGCCGGGTTGAGTTCAGCCACGGTATGGAAGGCCTGCCGCGCCTTGTCCATCTGATTGGACTGGGAATAGTATTCGGCCAGGAAGAAGTGGGTGGATTCGCGCTTGGGCGCCATTTCCATGGACTCGTTGAGCAGGGCGATGCCTTCTTCTTGTTGGCCCATGGCGCAGAGCAGCCTGGCTTTTTGGCCCATGGCCGCCACGTTGCGGGGGTGGATGACCAGGGCTTGTTCCG
>QZKZ01000235.1 GCA_004796465.1 Desulfovibrio sp. | reverse complement strand
GCTCCAGGTGGAGCACGGCATCACCGAGTGCCGCTACGGCGTGGACCTGGTCGAAGAGCAGATCGCCATTGCCTTTGGCTCGGAGCTGCGCTTCACGCCCTACAACACCCGGCCCCTGCACTTTGTGATGCAGGCCCGCATCAATTGCGAGGATCCTCAGGACAATTTCTCGCCCAATACCGGCAGCATTCATCGTTACGTGTCCACGGGCGGTCCGGGCGTGCGCTTGGACTCCTGTTTGGCTGCGGGGTACGAATTCCCGCCCCAGTACGACTCGGCCGGGTCCCTGCTCATCGCCTACGGCGAAGACTGGCCCAAGGTCCTGGGCATCATGGACCGCGCCCTGCGCGAATACACCATCGGCGGCATCAAGACCACGATTCCCTTTTTCCGCCAGGTGCTGCGCATTCCCCGTTTCATTGACGCGGAGTTCGACACCAAGTTCATCCACGACACGCCCGAGGTCATGCATTACCTCGACCTTGAGCCCGAAGCCGAGCGCTTGTCCCGCTTGGTGGCCGAGATTTCGGTCAAGGGCTACAACGAGTTCCTGCAACTCGGCGAATACCGTTCCCGGAATACGCCGCGATTGGGCCGTTTCGATCCGGTGCTGCCCGGGATCAACAAGGCCAAGTACCCCTCGCCCTATGCCCTGGACGACCGGGACGCATGCCTGGATTACATCCGGGACTCGGGCAAGGTGCACTTCACGGACACCACGGCCCGGGACATCACCCAGTCCAACAGCGGCAACCGGTTCCGTTTGGCCGAGGACGTGCTCATGGGGCCCTACCTGGACAACTGCGGCTTCTTCTCCCTGGAGAACGGAGGCGGCGCTCACTTCCATGTGGCCATGCTGGCCAACATGACCTACCCCTTTACCGAGGCGGAAAAGTGGAACCTGTTCGCGCCCAAGACGCCCAAGCAGATCCTGATCCGCTCTACCAACGTGCTGGGCTACAAACCCCAGCCAAAAAACCTCATGCGCCTGACAGGCGAAATGATCTGCGATCACTACCACGTGATCCGCTGCTTTGATTTCCTCAACCACATCGAAAACATGGAGCCCTTTGCCGAAGTGGCGCTCAGCCGCGCGGACCGCATCTGGGAACCCGCCCTGTCCCTGTCTTGGGCCAAGGGATTCGACGTGCCCCACTTCATGGCCCTGACCGAGGAAATCCTGGATATGACCGCCAGGGTGGGAGGATTTTCCAAGACCGAGGCCCAACGCAAGATCGTTCTCGGGCTTAAGGACATGGCCGGAGTTTGCCCGCCGCGTTTCATGAGCGAGTTGGTCGCGGCCCTGCGCAAGCAGTACCCCGACCTGATCCTGCACTACCACCGCCACTACACGGACGGGCTCTTCGTGCCTTCGGTGGGGGCGGCGGCCAAGGCAGGCGCGCACATCGTGGACACGGCGATCGGGGCGTCCGTGCGCTGGTACGGCCAAGGCGACGTGTTGGCCACGGCCGCCTACATTGAAGACGAACTGGGCCTGGAAACCAGCCTGAACAAGGACATGATTCGCGACTGCAACTTTGTGCTTAAGCAGATCATGCCCTTTTACGACCGCTACACCGCCCCGTACTTCCAGGGCATTGACTATGACGTGGTGGACCACGGCATGCCCGGCGGCGCGACCTCTTCCTCCCAGGAAGGGGCCATGAAGCAGGGCTACATCCATTTGCTGCCCTACATGCTCAAGTTCCTGGCGGGCACCCGCAAGATCGTGCGATACCACGACGTGACCCCCGGCTCCCAGATTACCTGGAACACCGCGTTTTTGGCCGTGACCTCGGCCTTCAAGCGCGGCGGCGAGCAGGAAGTGGAGTATATGCTTGAAGTGCTCGACGAAGTTACCCGCGAAAACGAGGAACAATTGCCCGAAGCCATCAAGCGCGCCCGGCTCATGCTGTACAGAGACGCCAATGACGCCTTCCGCGATCTTATCAGCGGCAAGTTCGGCCGCTTGCCCCTGGGCTTTCCCCCGGACTGGGTCTATGAAAGCGCGTACGGCCCCAAGGCGGCCAAGGCCATTGAGAACCGCACCACGGATTCTCCCCTGGACGCCCTGGCCGAGATCAACCTGGACAGGGAAAAGGACGCGCTTCTGGAGCATCTCAAGCGCGAGCCCACAGACGAGGAATTCGTCATGTACTTGAACCATCCGGGCGATGCGCTCAAGACCATCAACTTTGTCACCGAGTTCGGCGATCCCAACCGCTTGCCCCTGGATGTCTGGTTCGAGGGCTTGGAGCCGAACCAGGAGTTGAATTTCAGCGACTCCAACGGCATGCCGCACAAGATGGTCATCCACCGCATCTCCCAACTGCGCAGGCGGGGCGTGATCGTTGTCCGCTATTCCCTGGACTCGGAGATCATGAGCCACGAGGTCAAGGTGGCCGAAGCCCAGGCCGGGGGCGAGGACGGCATGGAACGGGCCGATCCCACGGACGAGTACCAGGTGGGCTCGCCTTCGTCCGGCGACCTGTGGGTCATGTACGCTTCCCCGGGCGATGTAGTGAAAAAGGGCGAGGAGCTGTTCAACATCTCGATCATGAAACAGGAAAAGGCCGTGCTTTCGCCTGTGGACGGCGTGGTCAAGCGGGTGCTCAAAAGCGCCAACTTCAACGAGGACAAGAAGATGGTACCGGTCAAGGAAGGGGAACTGCTCGTGGAGCTTGGGCCCATGTCCCAGCTCTGTCCCAAATGCGGCGCGCCCCAGGTCCTGGTGGACGCCAACTTCTGTCCGGAATGCGGCGAAAGCCAGGACAAGGGATAAAAATCCCGTCACCGAGGTTTCAAGAATTGACGAAAGTGCTGTAGCGACGTTAAGACATAATCGGCGTGGTTCTTCACGTCTGGCAATTCCGACGCTGCGTCGCGCATGGCGCGGCGTCGGGACGTTTTTGTTTCAGTATTCAGGGTGGTTAGTAGGGAGCTGCGGGATGGGCGGCTCAAGCAAGGAGGATGGTAATGGCAAAGGCTCAAACGGGCAAAGCCGCGAGCGGCGCCAAGGCGGGTGCCGCCAAGACAAAAGCCAAGACGCCGGCAACCGACGACCCGGCGCAAAAATTGGTGCTCACGGGCGCGGATATCGTGTCCATGGGCGAAGAAGCGGAACTGGTTGTTGGCGGCAAAAATTACAACACGGCAATCATCAGTCAGGTCGAGGGAATCCGGGCTCCGGAATTTCGTGCGATTTCTTCCATCGCCTTCCACCGCATCCTCGACGAGACCAAGGTCAACGCCACTCTGGTTCGCTCCATAGTGGAGAGGGAATACAACCGCACGGATTGGAACGACGAGGAGATCAACAAGGATCCCGAGTTCCTCCAGAAATTCGTGCGGCGCATTGCCGAGGACGTGCGCGAGGACATGAGCATGAAGGCGGGCAAGACCCAGGTCAAGCTGCGCACCTTCATCAACAACATCGTGGAAGGCTTTGCCACCTCGCCCGAGGGCATTGACCAGCTCAGGCAACGCTCGGTCCTGGTGCAGGCGGCAATCTTGTCCGTGGACGTCCCCGAGGACATCGGCAAGGAAGTCAAGCAGGCCTACCGCGACATCTGCGCAGAGGCGGGCATCGAGGACGAGCCCGTGGCCGTGCGCTCCTCGGCTGCCGGTGAAGACAGCCGCAAAAAGGCTTTTGCCGGGCTCCAGGACACCTATCTCAATATCGTGGGCGACCTGAACTGCCTCAAGGCCTATCATTGGGACTGCGCCTCGGCCTACAACCTGCGCTCCATGACCTACCGCCGCGAGGCCATTCTCGACGCCATCGCCAAGGCCGAGGAAACCGGAGACGAGGAAATCGCGGTCAAGGCCAAGGAAGAGTGGTCCATTGAGAATACCTCCTTGTCCGTGTGCATCATGCGCATGATCAATCCCATGATTTCGGGCACGGCCTTTTCCGCGGATACGGCCACGGGATGCCGGGGCACGATCCGCAACGACCTGGTCTCCATCGACGCCAGTTACGGCCTGGGCGAGGCCGTGGTCGGCGGTATGGTCACCCCGGACAAGTTTTACGTGTTCCAACGTAGGGACGGCGCGGAAGTGGTCGTGCGCCAGATGGGCTACAAGGACAAGAAGATCGTGTACGTGGAAGGCGGCGGCACTACCCTGATCGAAGTTCCCGAGGACGAGGCCTACCGCTGGTCCCTGTCCCTGGCCCAGGCCGAGGAAGTGGCCCGGGGCGTGCGCGCCATCAGCAAGGCCTACGGGTCTATGATCATGGACACCGAGTTCTGCATCGACGCCCAGGACCGGCTCTCATTCGTGCAGGCCCGGCCCGAGACCCGCTGGAACGAGGAATTCGAGGATCATCCCGATACGATATACATGCGCCGCCTGGAAGTGGACCCCAAGGCCCTGGCCGGGGCCGAGGTGGTCATTGAGGGCAACGGCGCGTCCCGGGGCGCGGGACAGGGCACGGTCAAGTTCCTGCGCTCGGCCCTTGAGCTGAACAAGATCATGAAGGGCGATATTCTGGCTGCCGAACGCACGGACCCGGACATGGTGCCGGGCATGCGCATCGCCTCGGCCATCATGGCCGACGTGGGCGGTGACACCAGCCACGCGGCCATTACCTCCCGCGAGTTGGGCATTCCCGCGATTATCGGCATCCAGCGCTTGGAAGCCCTGCGCTCACTGGACGGCCAAGAGGTCACGGTGGACGGCTCGCGCGGCCACGTGTACCGGGGCCAACTGCCGCTCATCGAGGTGGGCGGCGAGATGAACGTGGCTGAACTGCCCGAGACCAAGACCAGGGTCGGCCTGATCCTGGCCGATGTGGGCCAGGCCCTGTTCCTGTCCCGGCTGCGCAATGTGCCGGATTTCGAGGTGGGCTTGCTCCGGGCCGAGTTCATGCTCGGCAACATCGGCGTGCACCCCCTGGCCCTGGAAGCCTACGACTCCGGAGCTTTGGAACACGTCGTCAACGACAAGCTCAAGCAGCTCGAAAACCAGATGGTCAAAATCGCCAAGGAGCAGTTGGCCTCTGGCGTGATCACCCTGGATGTGCGGCTGCGCGATTACGTGGCCTATGTGACCGGCATCAAGCAACAGATGGATGAACTGGCTGAACAAGCCACCACAGAGTCCACTGACGAGGCCCGAGCCATCCACCGCCGCATGCGCGAACTGGACAAGAGGCTGGACGAATACGACGACCGCGCCTCCAAGTGGCTGGACTCCATCAAGACCTCAATCGACCTGAAAGAACACGTGTCGATCATCATGGGCTACCGCCAGGAGCTGACCTCGCTCACGGGCGACGACCCCGACACCCTCAAGCGCCGCCAAGAGATCGACGGCGCGGTCAAGGTCCAGGCCGAGCGCGTCAAGGACCACCCCTTGGTCAAGGAGACTCTGGATAAGATCGACAAGCTGCGTCTGGAAGTGGCCGAGGCTACGGGGTTGCGCGAGGACATGGAGGATGTGCGCTCGATCCCGGACAAGATCCGCGACATGCTCAAGGTGCGGGGACACCGCACGGGCAAGGAGCACTACAGCCAGACCCTGGCCCAGGGCTTGGCCCTGTTCGCCATGGCCTTTTCCGGCCGGGACATCATCTACCGGACTACGGATTACAAATCCAACGAATACCGCAACCTCATCGGCGGCGGCCTGTTCGAGGCCTTTGAAGACAATCCCATGCTCGGGTACCGCGGCGTGTCCCGCAACATCCACGATTGGGAGCTGGAAGCCTTTAAGCTGGCCCGGGGCGTGTACGGCGGCAAGAACTTGCAGCTCATGTTCCCCTTTGTACGCACCCTGGAAGAGGCCCGCTCCATGAAACGCTACGTGGAGCAGGTGCACAAGCTCAAAAGCGGGGAAGACGGCCTCAAGGTCATCCTCATGTCGGAAATCCCCTCGAACGCCATCCTGGCCAAGCAATTCATCGAGGAGTTTGACGGCTTTTCCATCGGCTCCAACGACATGACCCAGATGGTGCTGGCCACGGACCGCGACAATTCGCGCTTGCAGCACATCTACGACGAAGAGGACCCGGCCGTGGTCTGGGCCATTCTGGTGACCATTTTCACGGGCCAGAAGTACGCCAAAAAGGTGGGCTTCTGCGGCCAGGGCGTGTCCAACAGCGTGGTCCTGCGCGGCTTGGTGGCCATCGCGGGCATCACCTCGGCCTCTGTGGTGCCGGACACCTACCACCAGACCAAACTGGACATGGCCGAAGTCGAAGCCCTGAACGTGCCTGTCTCGGGTTTGGGCAAGTGGCTGGAAGAGCAATATTTGCTCAAGCTCAAGGAACTGCTCAAGGAATACAACTACGACCACATCCTCAAGAAGTACAAGACCTCCAAGGACCTGTTGGAGTGGTACGAGGGTGAGCTGTCGCGGCACATGGACCAGTTGCGCGAGAATCTGGAGACGAGCAAGGAAAACTTCTACCGCCAGGAGCTGGAGCAGTACCGCTCCGTGTTCCACAAGCCCGTGATCTACGCCAACTGGGATTGGCAGTCCACGGTCACGGACGCCATGAGCCAAGCGGGTTTTGCGACCTTTGAGGAGCAGGCCGAGGCGCTTCAGGAGCAGCGCAAGAAGTTCGCGTAAAGCCGAATCAACGAACCATGAAAAGCGGGCAGCTCCCCAAAGAGGGGGCTGCCCGCTTTATTGTGTGGCTCTGAGTTATTCGGGCTGGAGAAGGCGATTGGCGATATTCAGCGCCACCCACTCCCCATCCCACCACTCCTTGGGTGTGACCGCGATGCCGCCGATGAGCACGCCGAAGTGGAGGTGGTCGCCGCCGGCCAAGCCCGTGATGCCGGTCTGGCCGATGGTCTGGCCTTGCTCCACAAAGTCTCCCACGCTCACGTTGATGCCGCTCAAATGGGAATAAATGGTTTGCAGGCTCATGCCGTGGTCAATGACCACGCTACGGCCATAAATGCCCAGTTCCTGGGCATAGACCACGGTGCCGTTGTTGGCCGCGGGCACGTTGTCATGGCGCACCGAGGCCAGGTCATAGCCCAGGTGCACCTGGAAATCGATGACCTCGTCATTGTACAGGTAAGTGCGCTGGTCCCCGAAAAAGGCCGTGGTCTCACCAGCCATGCGCAGGAACCTGCCTGACCACTGGGGCGCGGTGGTGGTGTCCTCGGCGATAGAGTACAGGGCTTCTTGGTTGTCCGCGCGCAGTTCGTTGTTGACCCGGATATAGCCTTCCACCAGGGACGGCGCGTTCTCAAAGTACTCGGGAAACTCGGGAGCTATTCTCTCCAGGAAGGAATCCGGTACGTTGATGGTGCGCTGGCGGTACTCCGTGGCCTTGGTGGTGTAGTGGAACGAGGTTTGTGCGGGATTGCCCGCGGAATCCTGGGCCACGACCAAGGGTTTGAAATCCTCGGGAGCCATGAAATAGGGCAGGGTGAATAAACACACGTAATTGCCGTTGTCCTGCTCAAAGGCCGGGAAAAAGATATCCGAGTCTTGCAGGACCACGCCTGCGTTGACGATCTCCTCGGAGGCTTGGAAAGACACCGCGCCTGAGCCGCCTTGGCTCAGGTTGTGCTCCAGGCTCTGGATGAAGAGCTGGGGCGGTTCCGTGTCCAGATTCAGGGAGCGGCTCAGGGTGGCGGTGTTGCCTTCCCCGAAGTTGGCCACTGATGAGTCGGTAGCTGTCACTTCAATGACCACCTCGCCCGAGTCGAACAGCAGTTCTTCCAGGGTGAAACTGAGCTCGGCGGTTTGCTGGCCCGGGGCCAGGGTTTGGTCCAGGAGCGGGTAAGGGTCGCCGTGCATGATCGCGGTGACCGTGATCCGGCTCAGGGTCGAGTCCGCGTCTTGGGCTTCAACTGAGAACCGGGTATGCTTGGAGACCACGATGGCCTGTGGCGAAAGGCGAAGCTCGGGCTCGGTGCGGTCGGCCAGGAGGAAATACCAGAAAGCAAGGCCGGTGATCCCGGCCACGAGGAGGATGATCAGGGCCGTAGGCAAAAACCGGGAACGCGATTTGGCCGTAGAACGGGGCATGGGAGTCTCCGTGCTGGAGGGGCTATAGGCAAGTGCGAAAGGGCTACATCTCTATCTTGCCTACTTGCTCCAGCAATTTGATGGTCAGTTTGAGAAAGTCGGCTTCCGTGACGATGCCCTTGAGCTTGCCCTGGTCCACAACGGGCAGGCAGCCGTATTTATTCTCCAGCAGCATCTTTGCGGCCTCGCGCACCAAGGTGGTGGAGGCCACGGTGAGCACGTCGTGGCGCATGATTTCGCTCACGGGAATGCCGGCGTCGATTTCGTCCTGCACGGTCTTGTCCACTTCCGCGAACTTGGAAATGGTGGCGCCCAGGATGTCGCGATGGGTGACCAGGCCGGAAAAGATCACGGAATCGCTGACAATGGGGATATGGCGGATGCGGGCCAGGGTCATCATTGAGCGGGCGGTTTTCAGGGAGTCTGATTGTTTGAGGAAGAAAACGTCCGTGGTCATGATGTCCTTGATCTGCAGCATGGTTCCCCCGTCGGGTTTGCGGTTGCCTGTCATGTATCGCAAGTATAAGCGTCATACCTCGGGTTCCCTGGTCCTGGCAAGGACCGCTGCATTGACTTGGGCCGGGATTTCTGGTTTGCATGCCGGGCGCGATCCACGTATCATCAAGGTTTGTGGGAATGATCGGGGGAGAGAAAAGGGGAGTCATGGTTCAGGTTGATAAACGGCGGGTGCGCGAGCGCATGGTCCGGGACCAGCTCAAGTCCCGGGGGATAACGGATAAGGCCGTGTTGCGGGCCATGTCCACGGTGCCTCGGCATCTTTTCGTGCAAGAGGCCTTGCAATCCCAGGCCTATGAAGACAACCCCCTGCCCATTGGCCACGCCCAGACCATTTCCCAGCCCTATATTGTGGCGCTCATGTCCCAGTATCTCCAAGCCGAGGAGGGCATGACCGTGCTCGAAATCGGCACGGGCTCGGGCTACCAGGCCGCGATCCTGGCCGAGATGGGATTGCAGGTCTATTCCGTGGAACGTTTGCGGGAATTGCACGTGGAGACACGGCAGCGTTTGGGCAAGCTCAAGTATTTCCGTATTCGCCTCAAGCTTGACGACGGCACTCTGGGTTGGCCCGAGAACGCGCCCTATGATCGAATCATGGTCACGGCCGGAGGGCCCAAGGTCCCTGAACCGCTCATTGACCAACTGGCGGACCCCGGCATGTTGATCATGCCCGTGGGGGGCTCCAAGCGGAGGCAGGAATTGGTCATTGTGGAGAAGAGCGAGGGACAGGTGTCCCGGCGCAGGGAAGGGGGCGTGGCGTTCGTGGATCTGGTGGGCGAGCACGGCTGGTGAGTTGGTGACCGGTTTCAGCTCCCCGTGCCTGGGCTCATATATAATGTATCCCCGCGGTCGCAGGCATGCGGACGCAATACCATAGATCACAACAAGCAAGGAAACACCATGTTGAAATTCGTGCGGGCCGCCTTTGACGGCCCGGGTCCTCGCACTCTGCCCCAAGCCATGTGGCTGGCGGTCAAGGGCTTTTGCATGGGCTCGGCAGATGTAGTGCCCGGCGTGTCCGGTGGCACCATCGCCTTTATCACTGGCATCTACTGGGACTTGGTGGCCGCGATCCGTTCCTTTGATTGGGGCTTTTTCACCCGGCTCCTTCGCTTCGACATCAGCGGAGCCCTGTCGCGAGCGCATCTGCGCTTTTTAATCCCCTTGTTTTTTGGGATAGCCCTGGCCGTGCTGTCCATGGCCCGAGTGATTACCTTCTTGCTGGCCGAGTATCCCGTGTGGATTTGGTCCCTGTTTTTTGGGCTCATTGCCGCGTCGATCCTGGTGGTGGGCAAGGAGGCCGCGCTGAGGAGCGTGCCGGGCTGGGTCCTGCTCATTGCGGGCGCGGTGGGTGCGTATTTCCTGGTGGGGCTTATCCCCGCGACCACGCCCGATAGCTTGTTCTTTCTTTTTGCCTGCGGCGCGCTGGCCATCTGCGCCATGATTCTGCCCGGCATCAGCGGCGCTTTTATCCTCGTGCTCCTGGGCAAATACGAGTACGTGGCCCATTTGGCGAAAAACCCTTTGGTAGGGGAGAACGTTCTGCCTTTGGTGGTGTTCTTCGCGGGCTGCGCCACGGGATTGATGGTCTTTTCCAGGGTGCTGCACTATGTGCTGGGCCGTTGGCGCGCCCTGAGCATCAGTTGCCTCACGGGATTCATGCTGGGGTCCATGCGCAAGATCTGGCCTTGGAAAGAGGTGTTGGAAAGCAAGATCGTAGGCCATAAGGAAATTGTGCTGCGCGAACGCAACATTCTGCCCGAGGAATACGGGCAGGAGTTTTTCATTGCCTTGGGGTGCATGGTGGTCGGCTTTGTGGTTGTGTTGGTTTTGGAAAAGCTTTCCCAGCACAGGAAACAGGATTCTGACGCCGTCCATCAAGAATCTGACACTGCGGCAGGGAGTACTGCAAGTAGTTCGTAGAATGATGCACACGGCGCATGGCAACGACACGCAACATGCATGACCACTGCATGAAATGGCGTTGTATGGCCGGGACGACCAATACAAACAAGAGAGAAGCGTATGAGTTCGTGCAAGGGATGTTCGCCTGAAGAGGGCGGCCAACAGCAACAAGATACAGACGCCACGGTGGCGTTGCAAGACCAACTGATCGATTCCACTCTGTCCAAGATCACCTACAAAATCTTTGTCATGAGCGGTAAGGGCGGGGTGGGCAAGAGCTCCGTGGCCGTGAACATAGCCGCGGCCCTGGCCGCCTCGGGCAAGCGGGTCGGGCTCATGGACGTGGACATCCACGGCCCCAGCGTGCCCAACCTGCTCGGCCTGAAAGGCCCCATGGAGCCCACTCGCGGCGGACTCATCGCGCCCAAGCAATACAACGAGAACCTGTTCGTGGTCTCCATGGACTCCCTGCTCCAGGACCAGGACCAAGCCGTGCTCTGGCGTGGACCCATGAAGCACACGGCCATTCGTCAGTTCATTGCGGACGTGGACTGGGGCGAACTGGATTTCCTGGTCATTGACTCGCCTCCAGGCACGGGCGACGAACACATGACTGTGCTCAAGACTATTCCCGACGCCTTTTGCCTCATCGTGACCACGCCCCAGGAAATATCCCTGGCCGACGTGCGCAAGGCCATCAACTTCCTGCAGTACGCCCAGGCCAACGTTTTGGGCGTTGTTGAGAACATGAGCGGTTTGGCCTGCCCCCACTGCGGCGAGGATATTTCCCTGTTCAAAAAGGGTGGTGGTATGGAACTTGCTAAAAAGTGTGCGCTGGAGTTTTTAGGGGCCATTCCCCTTGACCCGGCCACGGTGGTGGCCGCGGATCAGGGCCGCCCCGTGGTACTGCTCTCGGAGGAGTCTCCGGCAAAGCAAGCCTTCACCCAATTGGCCCAAGCCGTGGTCCAAGGTGTGGAAGGCAGCTTGGAAGGCTTCTC
>QZKZ01000177.1 GCA_004796465.1 Desulfovibrio sp. | reverse complement strand
CCGTGGGCGGCGGCCTGTTCCTGGTGTTGACCGAGATGTTCGGCAGGCGCGCGGGCAACCAGGCCGTGCTCGATTACGTCAAGAAGCACACCAAGTTCTTCCTGCTCTTGACCATGGTTTTCGGCAGCCTCACGGGCGTGGCCATCTGGTTCGTGATCCAACTCATCAGTCCGGCCGCCACCTCGACCCTGATCCATACATTCGTGTTCGGCTGGGCCACGGAATGGGTCTTTTTCCTGGGCGAGATCGTGTCCCTGCTGGTCTACTATTATTACTTCACGAAGATGCGGGCCAGGGACCACCTCATCGTGGGCTGGCTGTATTTCGGGTTCGCCTGGCTGTCCCTGTTCATGATCAACGGCATCATCGGATTCATGCTCACCCCGGGCGCTTGGATCGAGACCCAAAACTTCTGGGACGGGTTCTTCAACCCCTCGTTCTGGCCTGCCCTGGCCTTTCGTTCATTCATGGCCTTCACCTTTGCCGGGCTGTTCGGCTTTGTCACCTCAACGCGCATTGAGGACCCCGCCACCCGTAAGTCCATGGTGCGCTATACCGCCCTGTGGGTGCTGATCCCCTTTGTATTCCTCATGGCCTCCGGCTACTGGTATCTCATGGCCTTGCCTGGTCCGCAGCAAGCCATGATCATGGCCAAATCCACGGAAATCCAGCCTTTTTTCATGGCCTTCCTGATTATCTCGCCCCTGGTAGTGGTGGGAGCCCTGGTCATGGCCATTGGCATGCCCCGCGCCATCGGCACGGGATTGGCCCTCATACTGCTCGTGCTGGGGCTGATGCAGATCGGCAGTTTCGAGTGGGTGCGCGAGGCGGGCCGCCGTCCCTTTGTGATCCGCGACTACTGCTATTCCAGCAATGTGCTGGTCAGGGATGTGGAGACCTTCAATGAACAGGGCTTGTTGGCCTCAACCGGCTGGTCCCGGTTCAGCGAAATCACCGAGGAGAATGAACTGGAAGCGGGCCGGGAACTTTTCGGCATCCAATGTTTGCCCTGCCACTCCATTGGCGGCCCCATGCTGGACATCCGGGACAAAACCCGCAACTTCGGCCTGTTCGGCATGAACGCCCAGCTCACGGGCCAAGGCGTGCTGCGCGAACACATGCCGCCTTTCGTGGGCACAGACGCCGAGCGCGAGGCCCTGGCCCTGTACATTGTCCAGGAAATCAACGGTCAGGACCTGGACCAGGCCGAATATGAAGCCCCCCAACTCGAACACGACGTGCCGCCCTTTGACGGGGACAGCGATGAATACGTGCTCCTGGCCTGGAACAACCTGGGCATGCACTGCATCTCTGATTCGGATCCCTATTGGATCCTCCTGCCCCCGGCCAACGACCTCTATGCCGTGCTCATCTACCGCGACATGTTCCCGGAGATCGTGACCCAGGACGTGGTGATCAGCTACCAGGTGGAAGAAGGGTTTGAGCGGCCTGCGGATCATGTCAGGTTCTGGGAGTTTGCCCATATCCTCTTTGGCATGGAAGAGCCCTTGCCCCCGAACGTGGGCGTGTCCGGCAACGCAATGTCCGGGGAAATGGTCCTGCACGAGGAACTCGGCGCATTCGAGGCCACCCTGGTGCCGGTGGTGCCCTATCCTGACCAGGGCGGATTCAATCCATATCCCATCTTCACCATCCAGGCTCATGACGCCAATACAGGCGATTTACTGGCTGAGACGCGCATGGTCGCGCCCACCTCCACGGAGATGGGTTGCCGCAACTGCCACGGCGGCGAGTGGCGCGTTGAAGTCGATGGCGTGGGCGTGGCGGGCTTTTCCGATGAGACCGCGGCCAACATCCTGGAGGCCCACGACCGGATCAACGGGACCACCCTGCTTGCTGACGCCGAGGCGGGCCAACCCAGGCTCTGCCAATCCTGCCACCCCGACCCGGTCCTGAACGCCGAAGGCGAGCCTGGAGTGCTGTCCTTCCCAGCGGCCATCCACGGCTGGCACGCCAATTACCTGACCGGGCAAGGAACCGAAGTCTGCTTTTCCTGCCACCCCGCGTCAACTGCGGGCGGCACGGGCTGTCTGCGCGGCGTGCACGACGAACGCGGCCTGGACTGCACGAGTTGCCACGGTTATTTAGAGGACCACGCCCTGAGCCTGCTCAAAAAGGAGCATGAGCTGGGCAAAGCCTCGGCAGCGCCGCTCATGGCCAACCTCACGCCCCGCCTGGTGGACAGCGTGGATGACATCAATGCGCGTACTCCCTGGCTCATGGAACCGGACTGTTTGAGCTGCCATGAGTACGGCGAACTGCCCGACATTGACACCACAGCTTTCAACAAGTGGACCAGCGGCGATCCCAACGACCTCTACCGTTTACGGTTGCACGAGGTCATGAACATCCCGTGCGAAGCCTGTCACGGTTCTACTCACGCTGTATACCCGGCCTACAACATCTACGGCGCGGACCGGGACAATATCGGCCCCTTACAGTACCAAGGCTTTGCCGGCCCCATCGGCGACCAGGAAAACTGTGCGGTCTGCCACTTGGAAGAGCTGTACGAACCTTCCCATTACTAGACCAACCACATGCATTCACCGCCGCGAGCCAAAGGCTCGCGGCGGTTTTTTTTGACGCTCCCACGAATAGTTGCGGAAAAATGTGCCTGCCCCGTGATGAAACCTCGGAATATGAGGCTAAAATCATGGAACAATCTTGAGCGCGCACGATCCTTGCTTGATTTCCCGGAAGCACGCACCTTATGCAAGGAGACAATACCGTGACACGTCTTGATGCACACGCCATTCACTCGGACAACCTGCTCCGGGACACGGGCCGCGCCCAAAGGGCCAAGGAAGCGCCGAGCCGTTTGGTGGCCGCCCTCAAAAACAACGCTCAAGTTCTTAAGACGCACCCCGTACCGGAAAAAGGTCTGGAACCCGATTATTCCGATCCAGAGACCCTGTCGTCCCTGATGCTCGAATTGGAGCAAGATGACGGGTCCATGCACGGCTTGGATCCCGACCGGGTGGCCGCGCTGCTGGATCTGTAGATACCGGCTCGCCGACGATTCCAAAGGAAGCGAAACGCCATTGATAAAGACCGACCATGCCCAAGGCGTGGCCGGTTTGTTGTCGTGGATTCAGGAACTGTCGGCTGCTGCTTGCGCGGCCCTGGCCTTTTT
Source organism: Desulfovibrio sp. (assembly GCA_004796465.1). Lineage (GTDB taxonomy): Bacteria > Desulfobacterota > Desulfovibrionia > Desulfovibrionales > Desulfovibrionaceae > MADRE1. The sequence continues at coordinate 7,487 of QZKZ01000177.1, read as the reverse complement.
TGCCAGGCGAGTCAGCAACTTTCTCGCCTCGTTCATGCCGGGCTCTGCGTCATAGGCCTTTTTTGCCGCAACCAAAGCCTCCTTGAGCCGCCCCTTGAGTTCAAGCGCCTGGGCAAACGCCAGGTGCACATCAGTATCATCGTTGAATTTGGTTTCCGCCTGACGGAGGATGGCTTCGGCCTTGCCTGCTTCGCCAATCTGGCTTTGGGCCTCGGCCATGGCCAGGTAGGCCTGGGAGTCATCCCCATCCACCTTGAGGGCCCGCTGCAAGTACTTGAGGGCCTGGCGGGCAAGCTTGGCCTTGATCAGCTTGGAGGCGATGAACACGAACAACTTGTGTTCATCCACATACAGGGAAACCGCTTCGTTGAACGCCTCTTCCGCTTCAGCGGTTTTTCCCGCGTCCAACTGCTTTTGCCCCCTGATAAGCGCCCTGTCCATCTTGAGCTTGCGATCCCGCGCCTGTTCCAGGGTCTCCTTGCCTGCCTCTTCCTTGATGGTCTTGACCAGCCGGATCAACATGCCGAGAAAGCGCTTGTCCGCGCCCTTGGTGTACTCCAGTCCTTGGGGCACGTGGAGTTGGACTTCCTCGGCCCGGTTGAGGAGTTGGGTAACTTCCAGGATATGGGTGGTGATTTCCTGACGGGCCACACCGAACACGGGCTGCTCCACCAGGACTTTCATCCCGGTGGCCAGAGCCAATATTGAACGCATCACGTCGTGGCTATGAAAATACCCACGCGCCCTGGCTAGTTGTTCCTTAATTTCCCGTGCGCTTGCGCTCATGGCGGCATTGTAACATCAATTATTTTAGAGAATTGAATATTCGCAACCATACGTTGGCCCAAAGCGCCCGTCAAGACCGGGAAAACTTCCCTGGTCCGGAATCCGTTTCCTACTCTGGACATGCAGCGGGTTTTCTTTGTATCAAGGGAGTATTGGCTCGGGTATCGCACGGAAACCGGGATTCCAGAGCCGACTCAATGATTTCAACATCGCCAGGAGACATGTATGAGTGGACATACCGGCATTGAAGTCGCGAAACCATTTATTGACGCGACCATGAACGTCATCACCACCATGACCGCGATCACGCCCGCAGCGGGCAAACCCTTTGTCAAAAAGGACACCATGTCCTCGGGGGACGTTTCCGCGGTCATCGGCTTTACCGGCGAAAAGAACGGCAGCATTTCCGTGTCGTTTACCAAACAATGCGCCGTGGCTCTGGTCAAGGCCATGCTCGGTGACGACATCGAGGACATCTTGCAGGACGCCAAGGATGCAGTGGGGGAAATCGCGAACATGATCTCGGGCCAAGCCCGGGTCTCCTTGCAAGATTTGGGACTGAATTTCGCAGGCTCCACGCCTTCGGTTATTTTGGGGGACAACCACACCATTACTCATGTGACCAACGAACCAGTCATGGTCATCCCCTTCAGCACGGAGCACGGCAACTTTTTTGTTGAATTCGCCTTTGAGTAACCGTGACGGACTTACCTTCAAGGGATATCATGCAGGCACTCGCCAACTTCCGCTCCATGGAGCTCATGGCCCAGGCCGCCCTGTTGGATGACATCAAACAACAGAAAAAAGCCGAGGCTGTTCCGGCTTTATTTGAATTCCTGGCCGATCCATTGCCAGATCAAGCCGTGAACACCATGATCCGGTCCTGCCTGAGGTCATTGCTGCTGGCCGATACGACCCGGATCCTCGAAGGTTTGAAGCATGCCCATCCTTTGGTGCGGCGCTTTTGCTCGCCCTTGGCCGGAGAAGCAGGCCTGGACGAGGCCTCGGGTCCTCTCATGGACTTGGCGGAAAAAGAAGCTGACCCCGAAGGCCTGCTCATTTTCCTCACAGCCTTGGCCACCTTGCGTTGCCATGAATCGCAACCCTTATTCCACGCCAACCTCCAACACCCCGACCCCTATGTTTCCGCGTTGTGTATGGAGATGGCCGGAGTGCTCCAGGACCAAAGCGCCATCCCCGCGCTGGCCCAAGCCTTGACATCCCTGGATGCGAGCGGCACGGCCTGCGATTTTCCCGCTTGGAAGGCCATTGACGGGCTTGCCGCGCTCGGCGGCGACGAATGTTTGGCCATCTTGGCCGGCCATATCCACCACCCCAACCCCACGGCCCGGAGAATCATCCACGACGCCCTGGTCAGGGTTGGAGGGGACGCGGTCAAGGCCATTGTCGACTGTTTGGACAACGGCGATCCCGATGAAAAAATCCTGGCCGCCAACCTGCTGGGCCGTATCGGCGACGCCTCATGCTCTTCCGCTTTGATCCAGGCCATGGATGACGGCTTCATCAAGGGCCACAACCAACTCTTCGCGGTTATTGAGGCCCTGGGGCTGTGCCACGGCATGAAGGGCTTGGTATTCCTGCTTGACCGCCTCCAGCGGGAAGAGGATCCCATCCTTTTGGTTGCCTTGGTCAAGGCCCTGGACTGCCGGCTGGCCGACCCCCTTCATCCCGCTATTCCCAACGAGGCTCTCCAAAAGCAGATTCTCTCCATGGGACACGACAAGGACCGGGTCCTGGCCGCCATGGCCGCAGCCCAATCCCTGCCGCTTTTCCAGGCGTTGTACCCCTCCCCGGAGCTGTCGCGCCTGCTTGTGAACCATATTGCCGCGCTCCCCGACCCTGAGTCCAGGGTTCCATTTACCGAGTTTCTTGAGGGACTGGGCACGGATCAAGCCCGGCAAGACAGGGACGCCATCATGTCCGCCGAATCGCGGGAACGGCCCAAGCGGCTCTTGGCGGTTGATGACTCCAGCGCCATGCGCCTGTTCTACAACAACGCTGCCTCCCAAATGGGATTCACGGTTTCCACCGCAGCTGACGGACGCCAAGCCCTGGACCTTCTTGAAGAACGGGAAGCTCTTCACGTGCCGGGAACACAATCGTATTGGGACTTGATCATCGTGGACATGAACATGCCGCACATGGACGGTGTTGAACTGACCCAAAACATCCGCAAGCTGGCCTCTTGCAGCTCCACGCCCATTGTCATGGTCACCACTGAATCCGAGGAATCACAACAAACCGCAGCTCGGCATGCCGGAGTCACGGAATTCATGACCAAGCCCTTTACACTTGACGTATTCCAAGACAAAATGACACAGTTTTGCCCATAAACTCTTAGGAGAGACTGCCATGGCCCCAGACACCAACATGCGCATCCTCGTGGTGGATGATTTTTCCACCATGCGCCGGATCATCAAAAACATTTTACGCCAGCTCGGCTTCAACAACATTGAAGAAGCCGACGACGGGACCACCGCATGGGAGGTCCTGAACAAAGGCGGTATCGACTTTGTGGTTTCGGACTGGAACATGCCGACCATGACCGGCATTGAACTGCTCCGCAAGGTCCGCGCCAGCGAAGAGTTCGCGGACATCCCCTTTCTCATGGTCACTGCCGAGGCCCAGCAGGAAAACATCATCGAGGCCGTGCAAGCCAAGGTGTCCAACTACATTGTCAAGCCTTTCACCGCCGAGACCATGAAGCAGAAGATCGACAAAATTTTTGAATAAAAGCTCTGTTTGCCTGGCGCGGGCCTGAAGCACGGCTCGCGCTAGGCAATATTTCCTCGTGGTTCACGCCACGCGCCAGCCCTTTCCCCATCAGCCCTGCCGCCTCTTTTCCTTTCCTTGGCATCCACTTTGCCTCCTTTCTAGAGTGTTTCTTGATTATCGACCCAATGGGGTGGTTTCACGGCTGTGAACTTCCCTGGCATGTCACTATGTTCACTACTCAACTAAGTATCTAAAATTAATCCTTTAATCATTCTATTTCTGTTTTCTTCCCACAGGCCCTTACCAAGAAGCTGTCGCATCAAAGACTATGGAAAACACAGGAGATTATTTCAAAAATTCACCTCTTTTTTTTAAGGGAAATTACCTTCTTCACCAAATCGTAAAAAAACTTCTCCTGGCAATTAAGGATCATAGCCGTGTTATCTACACTTTATTTTCAGCCTCCCCCTGTACAAAAAACCCCTTTTGGACTATATTCCAAACCGTCGCCTCGACTTTATCAAATTTGTTTAGATATATTCTAGATAGCTCTGCCAATGCATGGGCATTGCGGGAAAAGGTGACATGAGGGCCTGGCTGAATCAGGTCAACGGCCCTTAAGACGATTTGTTTCACAAACGCTGAAAGACACAGACAAGCATGCACACTCCCGGACCAACCCCAAAGCCCCCCATCAGGTGAACCCATGACTGCACCTTGGTCCTCTGTCCGCGGTATCGAACCCATGAGCCTTTGCGACTGGCCCGGGAAAACCGCATGCGTCCTGTTCATGGGCGGCTGCAACCTGCGCTGCCCCACCTGCCACAACGCGGAGTTGGCTTGGCGGCCTGATTGGTTTTCGCCCCTGCCCCGCGAATCCGTGGAACGCTTTCTCACGTCCCGGCACGCTTGGCTGGACGGCATTGTGATCAGCGGCGGCGAACCCACCCTGGTCCCTGGCCTGGACGACCTGCTTCGCGACCTCAAGTCCTTCAACCTGCCCATCAAGATCGACAGCAACGGCATGCAGCCCAAGGTGCTGGAACGGCTGCTCAAACAAGACCTGATCCAAGCCGCTTTTGTCGACATCAAGGGCCCCTTTGCCAAATACCCGCAATTAACAGGCACGCACATGGACCCCAAGCGGGCCGAGGCCAGCCTGAACCGTATATTCGACCTGGCGAATACGTATCCCGGAGTGTTCGTGTTCCGGCAGACTAGAGTACCGGCCTTGACCGACATGGACGTGGAGGAGTCACGCTCCTACCTGCCCCAGGGGTACAGCCTCAAGATGCAAACCTTTGTTCCTCCCAGGAGACAAAATGCCGAAGCAGATTCAGAAGCGGGACGGCTGTCTGGAAACGTGGTCGCTGGACCGGATCGCGCTGGCCATTCTCAAAGCGCTCAAAGCCAGTGGGGTCAAGGACCCGATCTTGGCAAAGCGGTTGGCGCGTAAGGTAGAAGAGAAGCTCCACGGAATCGATGTCCCTCAGCAAGAACAGGTCCAGGACCTGGTCGAGCAGGTGCTCATGGAGTCCCGGCTCTATTCCGTGGCCAAGAAGTACATTATGTACCGCGAGAAGCGGCGCGAGATTCGCGAGCAAACCGCCGCGTATCTGGACATCGCCGAAACCATCGACAACTACTTGGACAAGGCGGATTGGCGGGTCAATGAAAACGCGAACATGAGCCACTCCTTCCAAGGGCTCATGCTCCACCTCTCGGGCACGATCCAGGCCCGCTACGCCCTGGAAAAGTACCCGGAAGAGGTGCGCGAGGCCCACAACCACGGCTATTTCCACATCCACGACCTCTCGTTTGGCCTGGCAGGGTATTGCGCGGGCTGGAGCTTGCGGGATTTGCTGTTGGAAGGCTTTAACCTTGAAGGCCGCTCTTGCGCGGGCCCGGCCAAGCACTTCGACTCGGTGCTCGGCCAGATGGTCAACTTCCTGGGCACCCTGCAGAACGAATGGGCAGGCGCCCAGGCCTTCAACAACGTGGACACCTACCTGGCGCCCTTTGTGAAGATGGACGGCCTCACCTACAAGCAAGTGCGCCAGGCCATGCAGAAGTTCGTGTTCAACCTGAACACCACGTCGCGCTGGGGTGGCCAATCGCCCTTTACCAACCTGTCCTTTGACCTGGTTCCACCCAAGCACATTGCCGAGGAAGGCGCGATCATCGGCGGCAAGATCATGGACCTCAAGTACGGGGACTGCATCCCGGAAATGGAGATGATCAACCGCGCGTTCCTGGAAGTCATGCTCGACGGCGATTACCACGACCGCATCTTCTCCTTCCCCATTCCCACGTACAACGTAACCGAGGATTTCCCCTGGGAAAGCGAAATCGGCGACCTGCTGCTCAAGCTCACCTCCAAGTACGGCGCGCCCTACTTCCAGAACTTCATCTCCTCGGACCTCAATCCCGAAGACGTTCGCTCCATGTGCTGCCGTTTGCAAATGGACCTGCGCGAACTGCGCAAGAAAACCGGCGGCCTTTTCGGCGCAGGCGATCTCACCGGCTCCATCGGCGTGGTCACCCTGAACCTGCCCAAGCTGGCCTACCTGGCCCAAGGCGAGGAAGACTTCTTGGACATGGTCCAGGAATATGCCGACCTGGCCCGTGACGCCCTGGAATTCAAGCGCAAGATGATCAACGACAACCTCGACCGGGGTATGTTCCCCTGGTCCAGGCGCTACCTGAAAAATGGCTACAAAGGCCATTTCTCTACCATTGGCCTGCTCGGCGGCCACGAGGCCTGCCTCAACCTGCTGGGCAAGGGCATTGAGACCAAGGCCGGCACCCGACTCATGCAGCGCACCCTCAACCACCTGCGCGAGTTGACCTCGGACTACCAGGAAGAAACCAGCAACCTCTACAACCTGGAAGCCACGCCCGCCGAAGGCACGAGCTATCGCTTGGCCAAGATCGACAAGGGCCTCTACTCCGAGATCCAGGCCTCGGGCAATGGCACGCCTTACTACACCAACTCCACGGCCCTGCCCGTGGGCATCACCGAAGACGTGCTCTTTGCCCTGGAACACCAGAACAAGCTGCAACCGCTCTACACCGGCGGCTCCGTGTTCCACACTTTCCTGGGCGAGGCTGTGGCCGATACCGAGTCCTTGCGCAGCTTCATCGTCAAGGCCTTTACCCAAACCAAACTGCCCTACCTGTCCATCACGCCCACCTTCTCGGTGTGCAAGGAACACGGCTACATCCACGGCGAACACGAACTGTGCCCCACCTGCAACGAACCCGCCGAGGTGTTCACCCGCATCGTGGGCTACTACCGCCCCGTGTCCCTGTGGAACAAAGGCAAACAAGCCGAGTACATCGACCGCTCCACGTACGGCGGCTTGAGCTGTTACTAGTTTAGTTACGAATGATAATAATGCGAGAGGGGGGAACCTTTTGCGCAGCGAGGGCTGCATAAGAGGCTCTAAGGCTCTGCGAGCCTAAGAGCCTCTAAAAAAAGTTCCCCCCTCTCGCGCTCTCCCCCCTCCAAAACTTTTCATTTTGGGTATTGTGACCATCTGCGAAGTGTCGCTAGACTGGCCTACCTTAATTCGCTGTCCTTAAGTTGAAGATGAAGTTCGCTGATAATTAAGGAAGCAACCATGCCGATAATCACGATATCCAAGGCCCGAGCCAAGCTTGACGAATTGGTGAGGCAGGTAGCGGAAAATCACGAGCCTTTGGTCATCCAGGGTAAGCATAGCGCTGCAGTCCTTATCTCGGAAGGAGATTGGAACGCAATGCAGGAGACCTTGCATCTCCTGTCCGTCAAAGGCGTGGCCGAAAGCATCCGCAAAGGCAAGGACACATCCCTTGACCAGTGCGCCACCAACCCGGGTTGGGAATGAGCCGGACCTCCAACAATCATACTACTCCTCGCCATTCTCTTTTCTTTTCGTCTCAACCAACCCCTCCAAAATGAAAGTTTTTGGAGGGAGGAAGGG
>QZKZ01000070.1 GCA_004796465.1 Desulfovibrio sp. | reverse complement strand
GTTACAAAGCGGAGGATACCACCCGGAATATGTGGTCACCCTGTACCCCACCAGCCCGTTTCGGCCAGTGTCCCTGGTCGAGCACTTGGTGGAAATGGGCCTCACGCACTCCTGCCCCGTGGCCACGGTCAAGGCCGTGCCCATGAACGAATACTCGGCCTTTACCCTTGGGGACAATCTCACGGCTCACCCCCTGCGCGTGCATGACTCGGCGGGCGGCCCTGGAACCATCGGCTGCAAGGGATACGGTACCTTCACGGGCAGACCGAGATCAGCCCAAGGCGGGACCATGCCCTATATCCACATGCTCTCGGACCCGGCCCTGCTCATTGACATCGACACTCCCAAGGACTTGCTCCTGGCCGAGAAGATCCTTGATTTCGGTTTGTACACGGAACCCAGACCCAAACTCATGAACGATACTCCCAGGAGCATGGTGATATGAGAGGCGCGGTAATCTTGGAAGTACGAGCCTCGGGCGCCAATGAGAGGTCCTTGGCATACCTCGCGGACTTGGCCCAAGGCAGCCTCGCGGCCATGGGCCGATCCCTGCCGGAAGCCTCACGCTTTGTCGCCACGGATTCGATCCTCAAGGAACGTTTGGCCCCAAGCCATGCCGGCGTGGAGTTTCTCTCCATTGACGACAGCTATTGGTGCGAGGAACTTCCGTGTCTGCGCGTGACCGGACACGAGCCCCTGGCGCGCCAACTCCAGGAATATGATCCTGACTACGCCCTGGTGGTTCCAGGCCCTTCTGCCGACGCTGACCACGCGGATTTGCTCCGCGCCAGGGATCAACTTTTTGCCCAAGACGCCCTGGTCTGCCTGGGGCTGGTCCCGAGCCGGGACAATCTCGCCAATCTCAAACATTACGCCCGTACCCGGGACATCAACCTGCTGCACGTCCTGGAAACCGATCCCAAAGTAAGAGCAGGACTTGGCTGCAGCCCTGGCATCCTGCTGACCCGGCCCTTTTCCTTGGACCCTGCCCAGGGCGCCATGCCCCTTAAACGCTTTCCCGGCGGCCATGCCTCCATGGGACCGGTGCTGCTATCTGACACCTGCCAGGGCTTGTACCGCTACGCCATTGCCTCTTCCCAAGTCCCTGTGGCCATGGATACTTTAGTGGGACTGTACTTTTCTCCGGGCATGCACGTGACAGGTTGGGTGGTTCAGGAACCAGGAGAGCGCGTGACCTTCTATCCAGGCCTCGACGCTCAACCCTTGGAGCAATGGCAACTGCGCATCTCCATGGGGACCGGGGACCACGCCCGCCTCCACATGGCGCACAGCCGATCCTGCACCCACGAGGTAGCTTTCAGCCTGCCCGTTGAATGCTTGGACCACGATACCCTGCCCTTTGCCTTGCTTTCCCAATGCCCTTCCATGTTGAGCAACGTTCTGGAACCCCTGCCCCTTACCGAGCCCCTTACTGCCAAGGAGCCTTTGGGGGAGAACATTGTGAACCTGCAGACCAACCAGAGAATCAAGGGCCGCCAAGACGCTCCCAGAGTATATTCCGCCAAGCACACCTTGTGCGCATTCCGGTCATGGGACGGTTCCGTCCTGCGCCAGGTCCTGGACAAGGGGCATTCCACCACTTTTGTCCAGAAACAGACCAACTCCTTGTGCGCCTTGTTGTCCGTCGCGCCCTCTTCCCGAACCAATGGACAAGGCCACAACCCGGATACCAGCTCAGATTCCGTCACCCCTTTGGACCACCTGGAAAAGGTGGCCGCGAACACCCCAAACCGCCAGCTCCCGGCCCAACCCTTCACCTTGGGGGCTCATATCCTCAAGCCCTTGGAAGAGGCGCGCTCAGCCCACATCAGAGATCAAGGCCTTGAAGCGGAGCCGACCGGTAGGTTGCTGCTGGAGCATGCTTTTGGCCATGGCAGCCTCAAGCGTCCAGCGGCTCTGCTGGCGCACGATTCCCAACTCATTGTGGCGGATGTCGCCCACAGCAGCCTCCTGGTGTTTTCTCACAAGGGCAAGCTTGTTGACAGGTGGGAATTGGGCCTCAAGCACGCGACCCATGTATTTGAGCTGGATGGAAGAATTGGAGTGTGCGATTGCCGGAATGCACGACTGTTGCGATTCGATCCCAAAACCAAATCGGCTGAGTCCTTGATGATCAGGGATTACGTACCCGAAGGGTATCCCCACACCATGCCCAGCTTCGCCTTTGCCCGGGACGAACGATTATTCCTTGTCGCCAGCAGCCTTGACCCCCATGACAAGCGGCTGATCTCCATTGACTTGAAAAAGGGGCCAAAAGGATTTCAGGAGTACGACGGCAATAATGTTCTGGCCCTGCGGCAGACTGTGGAGTTCCAAGGAAAAATCCTGGCCGGAGATTACAATTTCCCCCGAATCCATGCCCTGGACGAGCCGAGCCGAGTGTTGCGGCCCCTGTCCTTGGGCCTGCCCGCCTCCATACGCAGCATGGATGTGCACGAAGACACGCTGTACGTGGCCACGCCCGGTTTTCTCCTGGCCCTGGACCGTGATTTTCGCCTGGGGAGCGTGGTTTCCCTTCCCGAACTGACCAGCAACGCGGTCCACTGTTTGGAGCATATCCAGGTATGCCGGGATCACAACATGCTCTACGGCGTGGACAAGGGTAAACGCACCATCGTGGCCTTTTCCCTGGGCAATGGGAGTGTTCCGCAATGACCGCGACACCGCTGAATCCCTTGGTGAGCATGGGCATGCCCGTGTTCAACGGTACCGGCAAGATGGCCAGGGCCGTGGATTCCTTGCTGGCCCAGACCTATGCCAATTTTGAACTGGTCATCAGCGACAACTGTTCCACGGACGGCACCTGGGACCTGTGCCAGGAGTACGCGCGCCGGGACAACCGGGTACGTATCTCCCGCAACCACGAAAACATCGGCATTGTCCCCAACTTCAAGCGGGTGCTGGCGCTGGCTTCGGGCAAGTACTTCATGTGGACCGCTGTGGACGATTTCTGGAAACCACACTTCGTGGAGACCTTGGTGCGGGAAATGGAAGGCCATCCCGAGACCGGGATCGCGCTCTGCGCCTTTGAGTTGGTCCGGCCGGACCACAGCCCGCACAAGACATACAACCTGCCCCTTAAACACCGGCCCAACGGCAGGGGCCGCCTGGCTACTGCCCTGTCTTGCTACACCCCGGCCAAAATGAACTACTATATGTACGGCCTGTTCCAACGGGAATTCGTGCTTGGCCAGATTGACCACCTCGCGGCCATGAACGCCGCGGACCGCAGGTTCGTCACCAAGCTGGCCCTGCTCAAGCCCTTGCGCTATGTTGACCAAGCCCTGCACGTGCGCACCAACAACACGTCCATCCCCATCCAAAAGCGTTATCCCGGCGATAGTTCGGTCAAGCCCCTGGCTAACCGCTCTTCGGCCGTGATCAATATCCGGCCTTTTACCACGGTGGCGGGGTTTGTCCTGCACTGCCGCCATATCCCCCTGATACGAAAGGCCTTATATTTGCCTCCCCTGTTCCTCTGGTACTCGGCCTACCAGTTCAGCCTGATCCATCTGCGGCTGCGGCAAGGCCTCCAAAGGCTGAGGCAGAGCCTTTTCTCGCGAGGCAATGGATCTCGCCGCGTCGCCGCGGGCAACATGAGCAACGAAAACGGCCACGGCTCCTCGTCCGTGGGGGGCGATGCCCCATGCACCCAAAGGCAAGGGAGGACACCATGCAGGTGATCATCTTTTGCGGCGGCCTCGGCACCCGCTTGCGCGAGGAAACCGAGTTCCGGCCCAAGCCCATGCTCAATATCGGTCCCAGACCCATCCTCTGGCACATCATGAAGATTTTCTCCTGCCAGGGATATGAAGAGTTCATCCTGCCCTTGGGCTACAAGGGCGAAATGATCCGGGATTACTTCTATCATTATGAACTCATGAACAACGACGTAACCATCGAGTTGGGCAAGAACGAGCGGTTGACCATCCACGAAAGCCATGACGAGTGCGGCTGGAAGATCACCATGGTCAACACGGGCGAGCTCACGGAAAAGGGCGGCAGACTCAAGCGGGTCGAACGTTTTGTACACGGCGACCGCTTCTTGCTCACTTATGGCGACGGGGTTGCGGACGTTGACGTGGACCAGCTCCTGGCTTTTCACGAGAGCCACGGCAAGTGCGTGACCATCACCGGTGTCAGCGCCAAGCAACAATTCGGCGAGCTTCAACTGGACGGCTCCCGGATCACCTCGTTTCGGGAAAAGCCCATGAAGTCGGAGAACGGCACCATTATCAGCGGCGGGTTCATGGTCTGCGAACGTCGAATCTTTGACTACCTGTCCCCGGACACTGCCTGCGACCTGGAGATCGGCGTCCTGGACAAGCTCGCCTCGGAAGGCGAACTCATGGTCTACCGGCACATGGGTTTTTGGAGCTGCATGGACACCTACCGGGACATGGTGTGGCTCAACAAGCTCTGGGACACGGGCAAGGCCGCATGGAAAATATGGTGACGCCGAATATGGACGCTTCCTCAGGAAACAGCCCGGCCCGCTTGGAGACGATCCTGATCACGGGCAACATGGGCTATGTGGGACCCGGCGTCATCGACGCCCTGCGCCGCAGTAACCCCCAAGCCCGGATTATCGGCTTGGACACCGGATATTTCGCCCATTGCTTGACCCAGGCCCCGGCTCTGCCTGAAACCCGCTTGGACCGGCAGATGTTCATGGACTTGCGCCAAGTGGGGCCCGAGGTGTTCCAGGGCGTGGACGGGGTGGTCCATTTGGCCGGAATCTCCAATGACCCCATGGGCAACCGCTTTTCCGAACCCACCACGGCCATCAACGACAGCGCTTCTGTTGCGTTGGCCCGGATGGCCAAGAACGCTGGAGTCCGCTCCTTTGTGTTCGCCTCGAGCTG
>QZKZ01000162.1 GCA_004796465.1 Desulfovibrio sp. | reverse complement strand
TCCGTGAGCACGCCCAGGACCTTGTCCTTGCTCAGGCCGAAGGCCTTGTTCACCCGGCCTGCGGGCGTGGACTCGGTCTCTTCGAGTATCTTGAGGAACAGATGCTCCACGCTGATGAATTCGTCGTTCATGGAGTCGGCCAGGTCCTTGGCCCCGACCAGGGTCTGGTTGAGGCGCTGGGTGACCACGATCTGGTTCGGTGCCGCGCCCGGCCCGCTGACCTTGGGCAGCTTGTCCAGCTCTTCGTCGATGGCCCGGGCGTAGGCGCCGGGATTGGCCCGGGTCCGCTCGATGAGCCGCGTGACCAAGCCGTTGGGCTGGGTGGCCAGGGCAGAGAGCAGGTGCTCCACGTCCACCTGCTGATGGCCGTGGCGGATGGCGATCTCTTGCGCCGTGCCCACGGCCTCCTGGGATTTTTGCGTGAACTGGTTGAGGTCCATGTTCTTTCTCCTTTATATGCTGCGTCCGGTCCGTGCCGGGCGCTTGGGCTATTTTGACCCCAGCAGCCGCTCCATTTCCTTGACCTTTTGCTCCAGGAATTCGATGCGGTCCAAGAGGTCCACGATGATGGTGCCGCCCATGCACGAGAGCCCGAAATCCTTGCTCAAGCGCTCGAACTTGCGGATGCGGTACACATCGCTGTGCAAAAACAAATACTCTTGCTCGGAGGTCTTGCGGGGCTGGAGCCAGCCCAACTCCACCAACTCTCCGATACGGCTGGGATGCACGCCGGTGAGCTCCACCACCTCCACGAAGGTGATTCGCTTGGTGGGGACGGGCACGCCGCCGGTCTTGACCATGGCTTTTTTCATGACCTGTTACCTCGGACTGAATCCGGATGTTTCCGCCAGTTGTTTCCAGAGCTTTTTTTCCTCGCTGGAAAGCTTGTCCGGCGTCTTGATCACGATCCTCACGTACTGGTCGCCGCGCTTGGGGCCTGCGCCCAGTCCCTTGCTTTTTATGCGCATCTTGCGGCCCGAGTCTGATCCGGCAGGCACCTTCATGTCCACTTCGCCGTCCAGGGTGGGCACCCGGACCTTGGTGCCGAGCACTGCTTCCCATGGCGCCAGGGCCAAATCGTGCACCACGTCGTTTCCGTCCAAGGAGAAGTGGGGGTGCGGGGCCATGGTGATCCGCAAGTACAGGTCTCCGTCAGGGCCGCCGCCCGCGCCGGGGCCGCCTTGACCGGCCAGGCGGATCTTGGCGCCCTCGCGCACGCCCTTGGGGATGTTCACCTTGAGGTCCTTGGTCACGCCCGGAGACATGCGCTCCTGCAGGGTGATGACTTTTTCTCCGCCGCGAAATGCCTCTTCCAGGCTCAGCTCCAGGGCGGCTTCCGAATCCTGGCCTCTTCTGGGACGCGAGGAAAAATCCTGGAACCCGCCCCGGCCGCCGCCGCGGCCGAACTGGCCGCCCATGCCGCCGAAAATGGTCTCAAAAAAATCGCTGAAGTCACTGGCTCCGCCACCGCCGCTGCCCGGACCGCCAAAGTGGAAGCGCACGTTCTCGAATCCCGGCGGGGGCTGGAAATCCTGGCCATGCTGCCAGTTGGGGCCCAAGCGGTCGTACATCTTGCGCTTTTCCGGGTCCTTCAAGACCTCGTACGCCTCGTTGGCCTCCTTGAACTTGGCCTCGGCCCCCTTGTCGTCCGGATTGAGGTCCGGGTGGTACTTGCGGGCCAGCTTCTTGAAGCTCTTGGAGATCTCGTCCTGGGACGCATCCTTGGACACTCCCAGCAGCTTATAGTAATCCTTGTATTCCACGCTCATCTTGGGTAGCTCTCCTGACAAGCCGTTTTCCTGTTCTTTCCGACAGGGAATAATAAGTCAGTACAACAAACTGTCAAGCTTCTGACATGTCATTTCTCTCAAGCCTTCCGGTACTTTTGTACCATTATATCAGTCCGCACAAGGACTCCATCGCGGTTTCGCCCGAGCGTTTTGATTCCCAGCTCCAGGCCATGACCCGCGCGGGGTACCAGTCCATCTCCCTGGACATGGCCCGGGATTTCCTGGTGCGCGGCACGCCCCTGCCCAAGAAGTCCGTGCTCCTCACATTCGACGACGGGTTCCTGGACAACTGGATCTACGCCTACCCCCTGCTCAAGAAACACGGGCACCACGCCGTGATCTTCGCGGTCACGGACAAGCTGGAAAGCGCGGCAACCCTGTTTAGGCCCAACCTGGAAACGGTTTGGGACGGCAAGGCCTCGCCCCACGACCTCATGGCCCTGCTGGACAGTCCTCTGGCCAAGGACGAATTGGGCTTCCGCAAACGCGAAGATCCCTTTATCTCATGGATCGAGGCCCGGGCCATGGAAAAATCGGGCTTCGTGAGCCTGGCCGCCCATTCGGCCCGCCACGAATCCGTGTACACCGGCCCGGAGTACAGCGGCTTGGTGGTTCCCGGCCCGCGCAAGCGGACCTTTGACCGGGTGGCCGCGCCCATGATGTACGGCATGCCCCGCTTTGACCATGGCCCGGCCCTGGCCCAACCCGGCTTCTTGCCCTCGCGGGAGATGCTCTCCATTCTCCAGCTCCTGGTGCCCCAGGACCGCTCGGAAGCCCATGCCTATTTCCAGGTGCCCGGCAATACGGAAAAGATCATGCGCGAGTTGGCCAATCTCGGCAACAACGCCTTGGGCCGCTTTGAGACTGATGCAGAGTATCAGGAGCGGGTACGCGACGAACTCAACTCGTGCAAGGAAAAGCTGGAATACGAGTTGGACCGCAAGGAAACCACCCTGGCCTGGCCCTGGGGCAAGTACTCTCCCAAGGCCCTGGACATCGCCAGGGATCTGGGATTCACCCTGTTTTTCGCCACCACGGTGGGGGCCAACAAGCCTGCGGCCAACCCCGAGCACGTGCACCGTTTCAAGGCGCGGGACCGGTCCTGGGCCTGGCTCAAGTCGCGGCTGGTGACCTATTCGCGGCCTTTGCTGGCCACTGCCTACGCTGCCGTGAAGAAATAGGTCGGAGTGTCCCGAGCGCTGGGAAAAAGCCGGGGCACTGCGGAACCCGTCCGGGATCGCCAATAATGCCGCAATGATGTGCTGGGCCTTGCCCTAAACGGCGAAACTTTGCATTCTGAACCGGAAAAGGTACAATACGCGGGTTGCGGCTTGGACCGGACAAGGCGGGACCGTGGGGCGACAGCCGGATGTCCGGGCCGGACAACAGGACGGAATATGAAGATCGACAGGGACGTGGACACCATATCGGCTGGGGGGGAGGCTCTCGACGTCGAGGCCTTGGAGCGGCTTATCCTGCGCATGGCCCGTACAGCCTCGGCGTTGGGCAAGACCCGTGAGCCAGGTTCGGAAAAATCGCGGACAGTCAAGGTTTCAGGCAAGCCCAGCGTACTGGCGCGCATCAAGGAAAAAAACAAGGCTTTGCCCGGCCTGTACCAGGGCAAGGCGGAGCTTGAGCTGGAACGGTCCGTGGGGTCGCGGTGGTGGGTGTTGGTCTGCGGCGACTCTTTGGCCAGCGATTCCATTATCTTCCGGGACAAGGCCAGGGAAAGGCTGCGCAAGGACCTGAGCAACAAGGGACTGCGCTTGTCCGAATATGTCTGGGTCTGGGACGAAACCAATCAGGTGCAGGTGGTGGCCGGGGAATTCGCCCGGCGCGACCAGGCCGATGAGTTCGCCCGCAAGCTTGGGCGCAAGGGTTTTCGGGTGCGGGTTGTTCAGGAGATGGAGGGCCGCTAGGCCCGTGAACATGGCAGGCCGCTAGACCTTGAAAGGTAAAGCTGCGAGGCCCGGAGTATAAAGGGCGGGAAGACCCAGGAGAGGGAAGGCCGCTCATGAGCAGGCCGGAAAGGGGGAACGATGGACAAGGATGTTCATAATCTGCTGGAATATTTCGATGGAGCCCTGCAGGAGATTTACAGCCTGGAAGAGATGCTCCAATCCTTTGGTCAAAAGCAGATGGCTGACGTGCTGCGCAGCGTGGTGGAGATGGCTTACGGCAAGCTGAGCCACCTCAATACGGTGCTTGAGCGCGACGTGGGGCGGGTGCAGATCCAGACCAACGAGTTCGGCGAACCCACGGGCGCATTTTTGTCGGCCAAGCCGAGCAACGAATCCATCCAATAGGTCAAGAGTCCCTAGGGTCCGCCAGGCCGCGGGCCAAGGAGAGACCATGCCTGACCAGACCAAGGCCGCTCCCGCCGCACCCGGCCCTGCCAAGGCACAGAAACAAGACAGGCCCGTGAGTGCTCACCGGGCCTTTTTGTATGCCATGGCCCTGCCGGGCTGGGGCGAGTGGTACGCCGGGCGCAAACAGCTCGGAGCCGCGACATTTGGGCTGTTGTGCCTGGCCCTGCTCTGGTTCACCTGGATGTTTGTCCTGTACATCACCGACATGATGCAGGGGCTGCAAGGGGCCTTACTCGGGCTGCCCCTTGCCGAGGTCTCGCCGAACCTGTTTTATCTGTTCGGCGCGTCCGGGCACTCCTTGTATGTGGTCTGGATGTGGGCCATGCTGGCCGGAGTGCAGTATGCGCGCGAGCGCCGGGTTCACGAGAACTTGCCTGGGCAGCGCAGCAGCATCTGGGGCCTGGTCATGGCTTGGGTCTGCCCGGGTTGCGGCCATGCCTACCAGGGTAAGGCTGCCCTGGGATATCTGTTTTTCGGAGCCTATTCCGTGATCGCCCTGTGCATCTTGCCCGTGTATTTCCAGTTCAGCAGGGACCTCAAGGCCATGCTCGGAGACCAGGATATCCTCATGGGCAACACGCATACCGTGGTTTCGGTCATGCTCAACGCGCTGGGCGAATTGAGCATGCGCGTTGATTTCAGTCCCGCGTCTCTGTTCAAGGTGGTGTTGCGCAGTTTGGCTGTGGCTGACACCGCGATCATGCTCTACGCGGCCAAGCAAGCGGCAAAATATTTACCTAGCCAGGCAGGGGGCCAAACAGAAGAGCGGCCCGCACCCAAGACCCGGGCCGAGGCCATGGTGGCCGAAGCCGCGCGCCACGAGCAGCGCGTGCAAGGAACCCTGCCGCCTGTTCCCTGGCACAAGCGGCCCTTTGTCCAGGCCTTGGGGTATTGGGGAGCCTCGTGGCTGTGCCCGGGAGCGGGTCAGATGCTGCAAGGGCGCGGCGTGTTGGGCTGGGTGTTGTTAGGCCTGTATTTCCTGCCCAGCGCGGCCCTTTCCGCCGTGCTCCACCTGGACCTGATCGATCCCTCGTCAGTGGGGTGGCTGGCGCATACGCCGGGGATCGTGAAGTGGGCCGTGATGTTCGAGGCCTTGATCTGGTGGCTGTGGATCGGCAACAACCGCGATGAATAAACAACGCGGCATGGAAAAAGTAAAAAAGACCGCCCCAAGCTTGGCTCGGGGCGGTTCTTTTGTTGGGGTGGATGAATGGGTTAGTAGCGCTCGAAGTCCTCGTCGCTGTCGTCTTCGTCCAGCACAATGGGCGGTCCGGCAGGCGCGTCAGCGGGTTTGGCCGGTTCAGGGCCGGGCAGGGCGCGGACCGGGGCGGGCTTGACCTGGGCCGACATTTCCATGCTCCTGCCATTGCCGCCACCGCCGTTGATGGTGAAGTAGCCCACTGTGGACAGCATCTGCTCGGCCTGGGAGGATAGCTCCTCGGACGTGGACGCGGTTTCTTCCGAAGCCGAGGCGTTGCTTTGGATGACCTGGTTGAGCTGGGCAATGGCCTTGTTGATCTGTTCGGCCCCGGAGTTCTGCTCAATGCTGGCCGCAGCGATCTCCTGGATCAACTCCGCGGTCTTTTGCACGTCCGGCACGATCTTCTTGAGCAGGTCTCCGGCCAGCTCCGCCACTTCCACGCTGCCCGAGGCCAATTCAGTGATCTCGCCCGCCGAGGTCTGGCTGCGTTCGGCCAGCTTGCGCACTTCCGAGGCAACCACGGCGAATCCCTTGCCGGCTTCCCCGGCGCGTGCCGCCTCGATTGCCGCGTTGAGCGCCAGGAGGTTGGTCTGGCGCGCGATCTCCTCGATGATGGAGATCTTGTCCGTGATCTGGCGCATGGCCGACACGGTGCGGTCCACGGCGTCACCGCCGCTGGCCGCGTCCTTGGATGCCTGCTGGGCAATGGCCTCGGTCTGGCGGGCGTTTTCCGTGTTCTGCTGGATGTTGGCGGTCATCTCCTCCATGCTCGAGGAGACTTGCTCCACAGAGGCGGCCTGTTCGGAAGCGCCTTGGGACAGGTTTTGCGAGGACGCGGAAAGCTCCTGGCTGCCCGAGGCCACGTTGCCCGAGGCCGACTGCACCTCGCTGATGACTCCGGTCAGCTTGTCCGCCATTTCGCGCAAGGCATCGGCGAGCAACCCCACCTCGTCGCGCTGTTTGATGTGGATGGTGGAGGTGAGGTCGCCGTCAGCCACCTGGTTGGCGAAACGCACGCTTTCCGCCAAGGGCTTGGCGATTGAGGTGGCCGTGAAAAAGGCGGTGAGGGCCACGAGCACCGCGATGACCGCTCCGGCAATGACCACCGAGCGAATGAGGTTGTTCACGGGCAGGAGCACCTCGGCCTCGTCGATCTCGGCCAGGATGCCCCAGGTCGCGCCGTGCAGCTCGATGGGCGCGAACGCGGACAGTACGGGGTTGCCGTTGTAGTCCAGGATGACCCGGGCGTCGGTTTCCCCATTGTCAAAAACCGCATGCGTGGCTTCCGTGTCCACGCCGTTGTTCTCAATGGTTCCGGCGAATGATGCGGCCACGGAGTGGGTCTCGGGGGCCAGGAACGAGTCCGAGCGCATGCGCAGGTCCGAGCCCACCAGGTAGGTCTCGCCCGTGTCGCCCATGCCCGCGCGCGAAGCCATGATTTCGTCGATGGCCTTCAAGGAGAGCTGCAAGGCCACGATAACCCCTACCTCGCCGTCGTGGACAAAGGGCATGGCGATGAAACCGGCGGGATCGCCGTTGCTCGGTTCGTAGGGGGAGAAGTCGGCCATGCCGAATCCCTTGGTCTCCAGGACTTCGCGGGTAAGGTGGCCCAAGCCCGAATCCGAGTATTCACCATCCACCATGTTGGTCAGATAATCCGCTTCCTTGGTCACGGAATAGAACACCAGCCCGTGTGGATCGATGAGGAACAGGTCATAATATCCGTATTCCTCGATGTATTTAGTGTAGAAGTCTGTTTCCTCGCCCTCGAGCACAGGAGCGATGACTTCCTCCATGTTGATCTTGGTGACCATGGCCCAGTGCAGGCCGTGGAGCTCCAAGGGGTCGGCCACGACCATGACCAGCCGTCCCGCGCTGTCCATGAACACGTCGTGGATGGATTCGCCGTGCAAGGCGCGGTCCAGGTAATCCGGAGCGATGTCAGTCAGGTCGTAGCCGATGACGTACTCGCCGTTGCCCATGGTTTCCAGGTCGCTGCGGAACTCGATCCGTTCGTTGTGGATCGCGGCCAAGTAGGTTTCCCCGCTGCGGCCCATGCCCGCGCGTTCGTGGACAATATGGTTGATCCGGTCCGTGGGCATTTGAAAGGCCACGTAGCCGATGAACCGTCCGTGTTCCCCAGTGACGCGGGCCATCATGAACGCGGCGTGGGCCCCGTTGGACGGGGCATAGGGTTCAAAGTCGGACACAGCCACCTCGTGGCCGCCCATGTGCTTGGCTTCCTCAAAGGCGTGGGCCAGGGCCGAGTCAGCCATGTCGCCTTGGGTGACGAACAGGCCCAGGTCGGATTCCTTGGCCACGGTGTACACGATGGCGCCGTCCACATGGATCAGGAAGATGTCGTACCAGCCGTTGTCTTCCATGATTTCGGTGAACCGCTCGTCATAGTGGGCCGCGGCGGTCCGCCATTCCGGGGTGTCCACGCTGTTGCCGCCTTCCTCGAAAACCGCGTTCAGCTCGCTGAGGGCTTCAGCCACCATGGGATCTTCTTCCAAGACCAGGAGCTGGGACACGGTGGACTCGATATAGTCCTCCAAATGGTCCTTTTTCAGCCGCTGGACCACGTTGAGTTTGTTGAAGGCTTCCTCGCGCAGGGTGGCCACGGTCTCCATGAGCACGGCCATGTCCCCCTGCCGTTCCTCGAAAAAGGATTCGATTTGTTGCTTCTTGATCTCCCGCACGGCCTCGAGCTGAGCAAAGGATTGCTCCATAAGGGCCTCCGAGGCCAGGCGGCTCCCCCACCAGCCCACAAGGGCCAAAGGAATGATGCCGACGATCATGAACAGAAACGTCAGTTTCGGCTTCATTCGAATGTCTTTAAGACGCAACATGCCTCCCTCCTTACAAAATCGGATGTGTCAGATAGTTCGTCCCCCTGGACGATTGTGTTGTCCAATGTTTCATCTTCAAGCGACTCGGAAACGCTGTATATATCCCTCCTTATAGGGCCGAGTATAAATGTGAAACGCTCCCCAAGCGTTTGTTTCGGCTTGTATGTACAACAAGCTGGATGCAAAACCGTATTCGGAGTATGGGCTACATTACCTGTGTCAGGAACAAAGACGCAAGAAAAATCGTAACTCGATTGTAACTTTTTCTTACGCTTTTATAGGCAGGGCATGTAAAAGAAATGTAAAAACACTTTGAAATCATTGAATTTATCTTCACGAGGCCGTCCTTTCCCAGTAACATGCACCAAAATGTAAAAGGAGACCCTCCCATGAAGACCACATCTTCCCGCGTATATGTATTGGCCCTATGCCTCACCGCCTTGTTGTTCACTGCCTGGGGTTGCTCCAAGGTCGAGACCCAGCGCATGGAGCGGCAACGGCCCGCGAGTGTTGTGTCCACCACCCGGGACGCCGCACCCATGGACATGGAAATGGCGGTGGCGCCTTTGGCCCCTGCCCAGGAGTTCAACACCGAACAATACGACCGCATCGATGAGAACGGGTTCCGGCTCGTGAGCCACGCGCCCCTGTCCACCTTTTCCATTGACGTGGACACGGCGTCCTATTCGAACCTGCGCCGCTTCCTGAACAACGGGGCCATGCCCCCGCCCGACGCAGTGCGCATCGAAGAGATGATCAATTATTTCTCCTACGACTACCCCCGGCCCCAGGGCGATGATCCTTTTTCCGTGTCCACGGAGCTGGGACCTTGCCCCTGGAACGAGGAACATCTTCTTGTGCACGTGGGCCTCAGAGGCCTGGATATTGAGGCCGGGGACCGGCCGGACAGCAACCTGGTGTTCCTGCTCGACGTGTCGGGCTCCATGGACGAACCCAACAAGCTGCCCCTTTTGGGCCGCGCCTTGCGCTTACTCGTGGACAACCTGGATGAAGACGACCGCGTGGCCATTGTGGTCTATGCCGGGGCCTCGGGTCTGGTCCTGGATTCAACCCAATGTGATGAAGACGGGCGCAGGGACATCCTCGCGGCCCTGGACGAACTGGAAGCGGGCGGCTCCACCAATGGCGGCGAGGGTATTGAGCTGGCCTATCAGGTGGCGGCTGAGCATTACATTGAAAACGGCATCAATCGCGTGATCCTGGCCACGGACGGCGACTTCAACGTGGGTGTGACCAATCGCGGCGACCTGACCCGGCTCATCGAGGACAAGGCCGAGTCCGGGGTGTTCCTCACCGTGCTCGGATTCGGCGCGGGCAACCTGCACGACGCCACCATGGAAGACCTGTCCGGCCGGGGCAACGGCAACTACGCCTACATCGACACCATCACCGAGGCCCGCCGGGTGCTCGTGGAGCAGATGGGCGCGACCCTGCAGACCATCGCCCAGGACGTGAAGATCCAGGTGGAGTTCAACCCCGCCGAGGTCCAGGCCTACCGCTTGGTGGGCTATGAGAACCGGCTGCTGAGTGATGAAGACTTTAACAACGACGACGTGGACGCAGGCGATATCGGCGCGGGCCACACGGTGACCGCCCTGTATGAAATCGTGCCCACGGGCGCGGACTTCGAGGGCCACGGCGTCGATCCCCTGATCTACCAAAATCGCGGTCACAGCAGCGACACGAGCGGCTCGGACCACAGCGGCGAACTCATGACCGTGAAGTTGCGCTACAAGGAGCCCGAGGGCGAAACCAGCAGCCTGATCACCCAAGCCGTGGCCAATGAAAGCGTTGAGCTGGCCGAGACCAGCAACGCCTTCCGCTTCAGCGCGGCTGTGGCTGCCCTGGGCATGCTCCTGCGCGATTCCGAGCACCTGGGCAATGCCGGCTACCAGGCGGTCATCGACCTGGCCCTGGACGCCAGGGGCCGGGATGAATACGGCCGCCGCGCCGAGTTCGTGCAACTGGTCCGCCTGGCCCGCGACCTGGATCAGACCGAACCGGAGAACGGCATATAAATTATGCGCTTCGGCTTCAAGCGCGCCGGCGCATGGGCGTCCGGCAAGCGCGGCCTGGGGAATGAAACGCACCCGTCTCCCCGGGCCGCGCTCCAGCTTTTTCCGGGCAGGGTTGGGAGGAAATGGATATATCCTCCCAGGGCCTTGAGCCGCCGCAGCCAACCTGGTATATGAAGGAGGAATATATGTGGAGGCGGTTCGCCTCCGGTTGGTTCCGGCCGGGGACGCAATGCCCGTGCAGCGGCCGGGAAAGGGAACCACAATCAAGGTGCTGCCATGACAACGTCGTTTTCCTTGCGAACCAAGGCGGAAATGGCTCACGTGCGGCGGATGGCCAAGGCCGTGCTGACCATTTTGGCCGAGGACATCGCGGACCAGGACGAGCTGTACGACATCTATCTGCTCTTGTTCGAGGCGGTGACCAACGTGGTGCGCCACGCATACAGCCAAGACGCGGCAGGCGACGTGGAGGTCCGGGTCCGGGTGGATGCGGGAGAGTCCGTGGAGTTCCAGGTGATCGACTGGGGCTGCGGATTTCCCTGCGGCAAGGTGGAGGTCAAAAACGTGGCCCCTGAGGAAGAAGCCGGGCGGGGTTTGCTGATCATGACCGGGCTTTCCGACGAAATGTGCGTGGAGCACAACGGCGAAAGAAATATCGTGGCCCTGAAGCGGAAAATAAGGAACGAATCATGGAAGGCTTGCGCATAACCGACACCGGGCAACGCGTCTTGGTCCGCCTTGAGGGCGAATTGACCAAGGACGTGACCGGGAATATCAAAAAGGAAGTGGAAACCGCGCTCCAAGGAATGGACAGGAGCGTGGTGGGGGTGGATCTGGCCGGAGTGAGTATTTTGGACAGCTCGGGCATCGGGCTGTTGGTTTCGCTCAATTCCACGGTTATGGGCCTGGGCCGGTCCATGATCCTCTACGCCGTGCCCGACCGGGTGCGCAAGACCCTGGCTTTGGTCCAGTTGGAGAGTTTTTTCTCCATTGTGGACGGGGAAGGGGATCTGCCCGAAGCCTGACGCGGGAAGCGCGTGTCCTACTCCGTGCGGGCCAAGGCGAGGATGGTCACGTCGTCCTTGTACTCGTTGCGGTTCCAGCGGGAAACATCACCCAGAAGGGCCGACAGGGCCGTGTCCAAGTCGCTTTTACCTTGAATCCGGGCGCGTCCCAGCACCTCTTGCATCCGTTCCAGGGAGTACTCTTCCTTGGCCGGGTTCTGCGCTTCCACGATACCGTCGGTGTAGAAATACAGGGTATCGCCCGCTGCCAAGTCCAGGGACTGTTGGGTGTACAGGGTTTCCGGGCTCAAGCCGATGGCTGGGTGCGCCGTGGGCAAGGCGTTGCACGAGCCTTGCGCCGAGATATGCAGGGGGCCGCAATGGCCTGCCGTGGCATAGGTGAAGGTCCCCAGACCGCAATCCAAAATCCCGTAGATAATAGTA
>QZKZ01000412.1 GCA_004796465.1 Desulfovibrio sp. | reverse complement strand
GTTGTAGAACAGCTTGCGCTGGGCCTGGGTGGTGCCGATCTTGACCATGCGCCAATTGTCCATGATGAACTTGAGGATATAGGCCTTGATCCAAAATGCGGCATAGTAGGAGAACTTGATGCCCTTTTCCGGATCGAATTTCTGCACCGCGCGCATGAGGCCCACATTGCCTTCCTGGACCAAGTCGAGCACGTTCTGCATCCAGCGGCGCTGGAAGTCCATGGCGATCTTGACCACCAAGCGCAAATGGGAGGACACGATGCGAAAGGCGGCTTCCTCGTCGCCCGTGGCGCGAACCCGCCGCGCCAGCTCAACCTCTTCTTCAGGCTCGAGCAGGGGAAAGCGGCTGATCTCCTTGAGATACAAGCGAAGGGGGTCATAGGGGACCGCGTCCTTGCGGCCCTTGGCCGGGAGAAGCTCGAATTCCTTTTCCGGCTCCACGTCTTCAGCCACGTCCACATCAGCCGCGTCGGTCGCGCCGGCCAACTCCTCGGCTTCCGTATCGAGCAGGATCTCGGGATCCTTGGCTTCGTTGTCCAAATCCTCGGAGGTATCCACGGCGTCGTCTTGAACGACCACTTCGGGTTCCACAACTTTGGACCGTGAACGGGATGTTTGCGTCTTTTTTCGTGCCATAATGGGGTAAGGCTTCCCTAGGGGGTATTGAAAGACTGTTTGCTTTGCCGTACCGTATTGGTCGGCGATGGACAGGGACGTGTCCGTCAAGTTTTTAAGAATAGAACGTTTAGCCGCCACTTTCAACGTCTTTGACTCCACCTTGTCAAGGCCGTTGCCCCACAGGCGCAGCAAGGGATTTTCATGGCTTCTTTTGTCCAGGCTTTATTGGACTCTCGTCCCCTTATCTTTGACGGCGGCATGGGCACCATGCTCCAGGGCAAGGGCATGCCGCCGGGCGTTTCCCCCGAACGCTTCGGCCAGGACCGGCCCGAGGTGATCGCGGAGATTCACGAGGAATACCTGCGCGCCGGAGCCCAGGCCGCCACCACCAATACCTTTGGCGGCACCCGCTATAAGCTCGATCTGGGCATGGACACCGTGGCCCTGAACCGGCTCATGGCGGCCAAGGCCCGCGAAGCCGTTGACAACGCCGCGCCGGGCAAGGCCTGGGTCGTGGGCAGTGTCGGCCCCACAGGCAAATTTCTCAAGCCCTTGGGCGAATTGACCTTCAGCGAACTGGTCGAGGCATTTAAAGAACAAATACGCGGCTTGGTCGACGGCGGCGTCGACTTGATCCTGGCGGAAACTCATTACGATTTGGCGGAAGTCAAGGCCGTGGTCGTGGCTGCCCGCGAGATCTGCAGTCTGCCCGTAGGCGCGTCCATGACTTTTGAAAACGGCGTCTCCCTCACGGGCACCACCCCCAAGGTCTTTGCCCTGACCATGGACAACCTGGGCGTGGACCTCATCGCCACCAACTGCTCGGCAGGCCCCGAAGGCATGCTCCAGGTGGCCAAGGCCATCCATCCAGTGACGCGGACCCCGCTCTTGGCCCAGCCCAACGCGGGTCTGCCCGAATTGGTGGACGGCGAAACCGTGTTTCGGCTCGGCGCCGAGGATTTTGCGTCGCAAACCGCGCTGTTTGTTGACCACGGTGTCCAGTGCCTGGGCGGCTGCTGCGGCACCACTCCAGCGCACATCAGCGCTTTGCGCGGGGCAGTGGAGGGCCGGGACGTCACCCCGAGCCCGGCGCCCGAAGTCGCGCCCCTGACCCTGACATCCCGGACCATGGCCGTGTCCACGGGCGCGGCCCAGACCTATCCTTTCCTGCTCATCGGCGAACGCATCAATCCCACGGGTAAAAAGCAGTTGGCCGAGGAACTGGCCAAGGGCGAGTTCACCGAAGCCCTGAAACTTGCCAAGGAGCAGGTCGAGGCCGGGGCCAAGGTACTGGACGTGAACGTAGGCGCTCCCATGGTCGACGAAAAGGTAGTGTTGCCCGAACTGGTGCGCTCCCTGGCATCGCGTTTTCCCGTGCCCCTGTGCCTGGACACGGCTGACGGCGAGGCCGCTGCCGCTGCCTTGCGCGAATATCCGGGCTCGCCCCTGGTCAACTCCATCAGCGGGGAACCCGGGCGCATGGAACTGCTCGGTCCCCTGTGCAAGACGTACGGCGCGCCTTTTATCCTCTTGCCCCTGACTGGAAAAAAGCTGCCCGAGACCGCCAAGGACCGCATCGCCATCATCAACAGCCTGCTGGAACAGGCCGACGGCCTGGGTATTCCTAGGCGGCTGGTCATGATCGACGGCCTGGCCCTGACCGTTTCTTCCAAGCCCGAGGCCGCCATGCACTGCATGGAGACCCTGGCCTATTGCCGCGATGTGCTGCAGTTGCCCACCACCCTGGGCCTGTCCAACATCTCCTTTGGCTTGCCCGCCAGGGAACTGCTCAACAGCGCGTTCCTGGCCATGGCCGCGACCCGGGGCCTGACCACCTGCATTGCCAATCCTTCGTCTCCTCGCATGCAACAGACCCTGGCTGCCGTGGAAACCCTCATGGCCCGCGATCCCCAGGCCGAGTCCTTTATCGCGGGATTCAGCGGCTGGACCCCGTCCTCGGACCAAGGCGGCGCAACAGGCGGTACAGGCGGTCCTGCTGGGACCTCCGAGACTTTGGACCCGGGCCAAGCCGTGATCAGCGGGGCCAAGGAAGAAATCGTGGCCCTGGTGGAAGCGGAGTTGGACAAAGGCGTGAGCGCCGCCAATCTGGTCAACGAGATGCTTATTCCCGCCATCAACGAGGTGGGCGATAAATACGAGCGCAAGGAATATTTCCTGCCCCAACTGCTGCGGTCGGCGGAAACCATGCAGACCGCGTTTGGCCGCTTGGAGCCCTTGCTCAAGGAAGAAAGCGGCGGCGAGGAACGGCCCGTGGTGGTCATGGCCACGGTGGAAGGGGACATCCACGATATCGGCAAGAACATCGTGTCCTTGATCCTAGGCAACCACGGCTTTGAAGTCGTTGATATGGGCAAGGACGTGGACGCGGAAACCGTGGTCCAAATGGCGGAAAACAAGGGAGCCTTTTGCATTGGCCTGTCCGCCTTGATGACCACGACCATGACCCGCATGGAAGACACTGTGAAGCTGGTGCGGGACAAGGGCCTCGACATCTCGGTCATGGTCGGCGGCGCTGTGGTCACTGAAGAGTTTGCCCAGTCCATCGGCGCGGACGGCTATGCCGAGGACGCGGTGGCCGCGGCCAAACTGGCGCGTAAACTCCTTGACACGCACACCCAGGCGAATGACAATAGGGTTTGACGCAGTAATTGAACTCGGTTTCCCCTTGCGTCGCCAAGCATGATCCCCAAGGAGATTTCAATGCGGTACTTTGTGAAAGGGCAATTTCATCTCGCATGCGCGGGCCTCGGCCTGGCCGTGCTCCTGCTGGCCCTGTGTTTTTCGGCGAGTCCGGCGCGAGCTGCCATTCCACCCAACCTGACTCCGCTTGAACTTCTACAGCTCATTAACGAGGCCCAGGGCAGGGTGGTGGTGGTCAATTTCTTTGCCTCATGGTGTACGCCCTGCGCCGTGGAGATTCCTGGCCTGATCACCTTGCGCGGTGAATTCAACGACGACGAAGTCCTGTTCGTAGGTCTGTCCGTGGACCAGGACATGGGCGACATCACCGACTTCGTCAATAAAACGCCTTTTAACTATCCAGTGTACGTGGTGGGCGACGACGTGGCCACCATCTTCAAGGTGGACTCCATTCCCCGCCTGGTGATCTACGACCAAAGCGGCCGCATGGCCGTGGACCACGAAGGGCTTGTGGAGGAGGACGACCTGCGCCAGATCCTCGACGCCATGCTCGCCCAATAACCGGCCCATGGCCGACATCCCCATTCGCAAGGCCCAGGTGCGGGACGTGAAGACCATTCACGGCCTGCTCCTGGAGTGTTCCCACACCGGCCTGCTTCTGCCCCGGCCCTTCAGCGACCTGTACAGCCATTTGCGCGACTTTACCGTTGCCGTGGAAAACGAACGGACCATTGGCTGTTGCGCCCTGGCAATTTGCTGGGACGACGTGGCTGAGGTACGTTCCCTGGCCGTGGTGGAGGAACACCACCGCCAGGGCGTGGGACTCAAGCTCGTGGAAGCCTGCCTGAGCGAGGCCGTGGCCCTGGGCATATACCGGGTCTTCACCTTGACCTACCAAACCCGTTTTTTTTCCCGCCTGGGTTTCAAGGAAGTCAGCAAGGACTTGCTGCCGCAAAAAGTGTGGGCGGACTGCGTCAATTGCCCCAAGTTCCCGGACTGCGATGAAATCGCCATGCTCATCGAACTTTAGGAAACCTTGGCCATGAACCCGCGCCCGCCACTCCTGCGAAGTCTGGACCCCCGCCTCAAAGAAAAGATTCCAGCCCGGGACGTGCAGGAAAGGGTGGCGGTCCTGGCCGAGGAACTCAACAACCGCTATACCAACGAGCCCCTGGTGGCCGTGGGCGTGCTCAAGGGCGCGGCCCTGTTTTACGCGGACCTCGTGCGCTTGCTCACGGCGGACCTGACCATGGATTTCGTGCGCGTGGCCAGCTACGGCGACGCCATGCAAAGCAGCGGCTCGGTCACCCTGGTCCAGGATTGCGAAACTTCCCTTGAGGGCAAGCATGTCTTGCTCGTGGAAGATGTGGTGGACAGCGGCCTGAGCCTGCGTTTCCTCCTGGATGAGTTTGTCAAGCGCTCGCCCCTGAGCTTGACGGTTTGCGCCCTGGTGGAAAAAACCGGAAACCGCGAGGTGGAGGTCCCAGTGGACCACTGCGGTTTTCGCATGCGTAGCGGGTTCCTGGTGGGCTACGGCATGGACTTGGCCGAACGTTACCGGAATCTTGGCGGAATTTACGAAATAATGGACTGACGGCCGCATCCAGGGTATACAGGAACCTTGAATCTCATTCACCGGCTTCCAAGGTAACTACATCGACGATTCCAGCCATGCGTGTCACCTGCCCCAACTGCGCCACGGTCTATAACCTGCCCGACGAGCATGTCCGGCCTGGCGCCAAGCTCAAGTGCACGGAGTGCGCACACACCTTTCCCCTGGTCCAAGAAGATGAAGCCGGCCAAGTGGCCGGTGTCAACGCCGAGGAACTGCTCTCGGACACCGGGCAAGGGGATGATTTTCTTCAGGAGCATGACCCCCTGCTCGATGAAACCCAAGTCCAAGATGATTCCATCGAGAGCTTGTTGGGCCATGAAGATTCCCAAGATCCGGACTTTGGCCTGGAAACCCCGTCAGCCTCACTGGAGAGCATGGGGGGGGATGAATACGCCATGGTCGACGAACTGGTGGGAGCAAAAAGCGATCAGGTTTCCCTGTCCGGCCAGAAGGAAGAACCCGCCTCGGACAAGGAAATCCTGGGTCTGGGCGACCATGACGAACTCAGCTTCAACCTGGACGAAGGAAAAAAGAAAAAAAAGGGCAAAAAAGCCCGGGCCGGCAAGGAAAAAGGCAAGGGCAAGGGCAAGGACAAGGCCAAAAAGAAATCCTCGCCAGGCTTGATTCTCCTGGCCCTGCTCGTGGTTGTGGGCGCGGGCGCTTACATGTACTGGGACAAGTTGGAGGAATTGTACCACTCCATGACCCAAGCTGAAGAAGAAGAGGCTGACCCCCAAGCCGAAGAGCCGGACTACCTGGAACTGGCCGAGCACTTTTCCTACGCCCCGGGCACGCCGGTCCACCAATTCCTGGACAACGACAAAATCGGCCGGATCCTGGTCATCCAGGGCTTGGTGGTCAACAACTACGGCGTGCCCAAGGAATTGATCAGGGTCGAAGCCCAGCTCTTGGACGAACTGGGCCAAGTCTTGGAGTCCAAGACCCAACTCATCGGCAATACGGTGTCACACTATCAGCTCCAGCTCCTGTCCCAAGAAGAGCTGGAAAACGCCGTGAACCTCGAAGTGGGCATCCTGCGCAACAACACCAATATTGCGCCTGGGGATGAGGTTCCTTTTGTCTTTATCTTTTACAACCCTTCGGACCAAGTCCAAGAATACGTGCTCCGGGTGGTCGAGGCCAAGGACCCGCCTCCCGCCGACCTCCCCCAATGAAGGATAAGCGGGTTTTTATCTGCTCTTCGTGCGGCGCTCGCAGCATTACCTGGCGCGGCCAATGCCCCACGTGCAAGGAATGGAACACCCTTGCCGAGACCCGCGAGACAAAACCCGCCAAGGGTGGCCTTTCCAGCCGCGCTCCTCGCCTCATCTCCCAGGCCGATCCCATTCCCGTGTCGGAAATCGACACCGAGGCTGCCACGCCCTTCAGCACCGGACTTGCTTCCCTGGACACGCTTCTGGGCCAAGGACTCAAGCCGGGAGGAGCCCTGCTTCTTGGCGGCGCTCCCGGCATCGGCAAATCCACGCTGTTGCTCCAGCTTGCGGCCATGGTGGCCAAGGGCGGCGGGACTTCGGTCTACGTCTCCGGAGAAGAGGCCCCGAGCCAGCTCAAGGAACGGGCCGAGCGCTTGGACGCGCTGCACGACTCGCTCCTGGCCCTGGCCACCACCCGTGTGGAAGACGCCTTGGCCGTGCTGGAGCAGGGCAAGGCCGACCTGCTGATCATCGACTCCATCCAGACCATGCACTCGGATCTGAGCGACGGGTTGCCGGGCAGTGTATCCCAAGTCCGGGCCTCGGCAGCCCAGCTCATCGAGACGGCCAAGGCCCATTCCGTCTGCTTGGTCCTTGTGGGCCACGTGACCAAGGACGGCCAAATCGCCGGGCCCAAGCTCCTGGAGCACATGGTGGACACGGTGCTTTCCCTGGAAGGTGACCGCCGCCACCTCTATCGCATGCTGCGCGTGCTCAAAAACCGCTACGGCCCGAGCCATGAACTCATGGTCTTTGAAATGGCCCAAGAGGGCATGAAAGAAGTGGACGATCCGTCCACCCTGTTTCTGGAAGCCAGGGATACCTCATTAAGCGGCACGGCCCTGGTCATGGCCGTGGACGGCCAACGCCCCTTTGCCGTGGAGGTGCAGGCCCTGGTCAGCCGCAGCTACCTGTCCATTCCCCGGCGCACGGGGCTGGGTTTCGACGTCAACCGGCTGCACCTGCTGCTCGCGGTCCTGGAAAAACGGCTCAACCTGGATTTCGGCAGCGCGGATGTCTACGTCAAGATCGGCGGGGGAGTGCGCATGCAGGATCCCGGCTTGGACCTGGGCTTGGTGGCCGCGGTGCTGTCGTCCCTGTATGACCGCGCCTTGCCGGAAAAAGCCGTGCTGTGGGGGGAGGTGGATCTCAACGGCCAGGTACGGCCCGTGCAAGCCCAGGAAGTCCGCTTCAATCAAGCGAAACGGCTGGGGTTTTCCCGCATTTTTTCCCCGGACTCGGACAGCGGTGGGGATCGTGTCGCCACCCTGGCCCGGTTGGGTGAACTCGCCTTTGCCGGACCCAAGACCGTTTAACCCGGCCGCGCCTGGTCAACGTTTTTCGCCTTGCCCTGATACCTTTTTTTGCATACAAACTGAAATATCACACCCTTAAAAGCAGGAGAGCAGC
Source organism: Desulfovibrio sp. (assembly GCA_004796465.1). Taxonomy (GTDB): domain Bacteria; phylum Desulfobacterota; class Desulfovibrionia; order Desulfovibrionales; family Desulfovibrionaceae; genus MADRE1. The sequence continues at coordinate 7,695 of QZKZ01000412.1, read as the reverse complement.
ACCAACACCCCATGAGCGGAAAAACAACACCTTACATGACCCTGCTGGTCCTGGCCGGAGCCGTGCTCGGTCTTCTGGCCGTGGCCGTGATCTATTGGGACGGTCCCTTGTTTCCTTGGACGCCCTTGGTCCTTGGCCTGGTCTTGGCCCTTGTTGTCTGGCGTTTGCAGCCCGACCCCATGCGCTCCGTGGCCCAAGCCCTGGACAGCGAAGGCGTGGAGCAGGCAGTTAGGGACTTGGCCAATGATCCTGGCGGCCAAAGCGAAGCCCTGGTGCGCAAACGCTTGGCCGCCTTGGCCTTGGAAAGCGCGGAGCAAGCGGATTTTTTGGTTCGCGCCGTGAGCGCCGCTCCTTCCCCCGTGTTCGTGTGCGACTCTTCCGGCCATGTGGCGCTTGCCTCGGAAGGGTTGGGACTGCTCCTGGGCATTGTGGTCGAGGACTGTATTGGCCGGGAAGCCCACCTGGCCTTGCCCGTGGACCGGATCCAAGACGCGGTCGGGCATGTGCTCGCGGGCAACGGCCTTTGGCGGGAGACCCTGTACGTCCACCTGGACCACCGCAGTTTCAGCGCGGAAGTATCCGCCGCTCCCGTCCACAATAGCCAAGGCGAAATCCTGGGCGTGAGTTGCGCGCTCATGGACCTGAGTGGGGTGGACCAGGAACGTGAAGCCCTGGCCGAGCAACAGGCCCAAATGAAATCAAGCGGCAACGCCATCAGCCTTTTGGCCGGGCAAGTGGCTTCGGCGACCGAGGAGTTGTCTGCGGCCGCGGATGAACAGGCCAGATCCTCCCAAGAACAAAAAGGCCAGTCCCAGGCCGTGGCCACTGCCATGGAGCAAATGGCCGCCACAGTGGTTGAAGTGGCGGGCCAAGCCTCGGCCACTTCCGACGAAGCGGGCTCCGTACAGACAGCCGCGGGTGAAGGCGTGGCCCTGGTGGATAAGGTGGTGAGCGGCATCCACTCCGTGGCGGAATCCGCCCAGGGCTTGGCCGTGAACCTGACCCAACTGGACGCCCAGGCCGATGAGATCGGCCGGATTATCAGCGTGATCAACGAGATAGCCGACCAAACCAACTTGCTGGCCCTGAACGCGGCCATTGAAGCGGCCCGCGCAGGAGATGCAGGCCGTGGCTTTGCCGTGGTGGCCGATGAAGTGCGCAAACTGGCGGAAAAAACCATGACCGCGACCCAGGAAGTGGAGTCGGCCGTGGAAAAAATCCAGCAAGGCGCGCGCGTAGCCGTGGACTCCATGGAGGAGACCAAGGAACGGGTGGAGCAGGGCACGGCCCTTGCCAATCAGACCGGCGAGGCCTTGCAAGGCATCATGGATTCCATCAAGGACATGGTCCAACGCATTACCCAAATCGCCACTGCTGCCGAGGAGCAGTCAGCCGCCACGGACGAGGTCAAACGCAACATGGAGACCATCGCCCAGATCGCCACGGAGACCGACGAGGGCTTGCAACAAAGCGCCCACGCCACGCGGGACCTGGCCCGACTGTCTCAGGAACTGCTGGGATCGGCACGGGAGCTGGCGGGCAAGGACGCGTCCCCGGACATGCTTGAGGTTTCCGGGCCGACCATGCGCGGCGTGTTGCCTGCCATCATGCAGGACTATATCATGGAGGAATTCGAACCTGAAGTGGGCCAGGCGGTCATGGCCGCCCTGGGCGACCCCGTGTTCCTGCCCACTTCCGAATACCCCAACGATATATTGCACCGCTTGGCCCGGGAAACAGCCGAGCAGACGTCAACCACTCCCAGGGAGGTTTTCCTGGGTTTCGGACGTTTCACGGTGCCCAGGTTCCACTCCATGTATCGCCATTATTTCCGCAGCCAGGACGCCAAGGAAATGCTCCTGGCCATGGATGATATCCACGCCCAGCTTACCCGCGACTACCCCGGCATCCTGCCTCCTTCGTTCACTTATGAAAACAAGGGGAACGTGCTGGTCATGACCTACCACTCCCAGAGGGGCCTGTTTGATTACTTTGAGGGCGTGATCAATGGTTTGGCCGAATTCCTGGGCAGCGAACTGAGCGTGACTGTCGAGCCCCTGGACGACGAAAGGGCCAGGGCCGAGATCATGTTCGCCGGTGTGTTGGCCAAGGAGTCCTGAGCATGGATGCAACTGGCTTGGACAACATCCACGGCAGCCCTGTGGAGGCCGCTTCCCTTCCAGCCGAGGAACAAGAATTCCTCGCACGTTGCCGGCAAGTCCTTCCGGAATTGTCCCATGGCCTGGATAAAGTGATCAAAGCCCGGGAAGACGTGTTTCTCGACCTTGGCGCGGGAGTGCAAGCTTTTTCGCTGGAAGCCGATCAACTGGCGAACCAGGCAGAGGTTCTGGTTGGCAAGACCTCCCAAGATGTGGTGGGAGAATTTTCCCGCAGTCTTGACGCCAAGCTCGAGGAAATGTCCAGCCACTGCGACTCTATAACAGGACTAGGCGCCACCAAGGACCTTGATGTGGTACTCCAGGCCGTGGATAATCTGGGCAAGCTCATCGGAGGGTTTCGGCGGATTGTCCGGCAACTGGAAATGCTCGGGATATCCACACGTATAGAAAGTTCTCGCTTGGGCCAGGGAGGATTGGGCTTCCTCACCCTGGCCGACGACGTGCACAAACTGGCGGACAGAATCGTGCTCCACTGCAATCAAATTGCGGACAAGGGGGAGCATCTCACCAATGTCGCGGGCAATGCCTCCCAAGGCATCACCTCCTTGCGCGAAAAACAAGAGAAGTGTTCCGAGGAAATCCTCGCCCATTTACGCAAGAATACGAATCAGCTACAAGAGCTAATGGACTCTTCCCAAAACTTGTCCCATATCCTGGCCGATCGTTCCAGGGACATCGCCGCGCACATCGGAGAAATCGTGGCGTCCCTGCAGTTCCACGACATCACGCGCCAGCAGGTGGAGCATGTGCAGGAAGCCATGGGGGACATCCTCGCGGTGCTCGACAACCCCGAGGAGTCGCAACAAGACGACCAAACCAAGGAGATCGTTTCCTGGACCGGAGATGTTTGCGGCTTACAGGTTTCACAGCTCGAGCACGCTTCCAACGCCTTTTTCCAGGCCGTGGAACGCATTAAATCCGGCTTGGCCGAGGCGGGGAACTCAGTGGAGGAAATGGGCAGGGTCGGCAGCCATGTGGCCCTTGACCAAGGAACAGGCTTGACAGGCTCGGGGAATTCCATTCTCCGTTCCATTGAGGAAGGTGTGACCAAGACCATTGACACGGTCATGGACATCTCGGCCCAGGGGGAAAACATGGGCCAAATGATGCGAGACGTGGCGGACACTGTCCAGGAAATGTCCACTTTTGTGGAGGATATCGAAAATGTGGGGGCGGAGATCGAACTCATCGCCATCAACGCCAGCGTCAAGGCGGCCCGCACCGGAGACAAGGGCAGGGCTTTGGGAGTCCTGGCCGAGTCCATCCAGCGCTTATCCAAGGAAGCCGGAACCATGACCGAGGCCGTGTCCCATGAGTTGCAGTCCATTGGCGAGTCAGCCCAGCGTTTGACCCAAGGCGCCCAGGTCTACACCGACAACACCTCCATGCAAGCCATGATCGAGGATTTGGCGGAAGTTGTTTCCGGCCTCAAGACGACCGATGCCGAGGTCTCGGGCCTGTTCACGGAACTCAACTCCCAGGCCGCGCACTTGGCTGGTGAAGCTTTGCTGTTGGGCGATTCCCTTGATTTCCACCACCTCGTTGCCGAGGAAATCAACAATGTCTCAACCGGTCTTGAACAGATGGTGGACCAAGCCACGCTCATCGTGCCGGAAAAGGACAGTTCCTCTCGTGCGGATCGCCTCAAGGGCATGCTGGACCGCTACACCATGGAGGCCGAACGTTTGGTGCACGAGTCGGGCGGCCAAGAGCAGCAAACTGCAGCAATGGAACCCGAATCCGAGCTGTGGGGTCTGGAACAGGACGCAAACACCTTGGACAGCGGGGACAGCGAAGAGAATTGGGACAACGTGGATCTTTTTTAAAGAAGAACCCCATGCTTCTGGCCGCGCCAGGGGGGGCGATCAGGGCAATACTCGTCAGAGAGCAAGGAGAAGGTATATGGCCAAAACCATCATGACCGTGGATGATTCCGCCAGTGTCCGGCAAATGGTGAGCTTCACCCTGAAGAAAGAAGGCTTCGAGGTGATTGAGGCTTCAGACGGCAAGGACGCCTTGACCAAGCTTAAAGGCTCAGTGGATATGATCGTCACTGACCTGAATATGCCCAACATGGATGGCATTGAGTTGATCAAGAACGTGCGCGCCAATGCTTCGTACAAATTCATCCCGATCATCATGCTGACCACGGAATCCCAAGCCAGCAAAAAGCAGGAAGGCAAGTCGGCAGGCGCCACGGGTTGGATCGTCAAACCTTTTAAACCCGAGCAACTCACAGCCGTTGTCCATAAGCTCATCAAATAGTGCCGTTGTGATGCCTTTCCCGGGGGGAACGCAGGAAACAGGGAGGCGGGGATGTCGATCGAGGATATGAATCGCAAGGCCTTCATGGAAGAGGCCCAGGACCTGCTGGCGGAACTGGAGACAGGGCTTCTTGAGTTGGAGGAGCAACCCGACGATTCGGACTGCATCGACAGGGTGTTTCGTTGCATGCACACCATCAAGGGCTCAGGGGCCATGTTCGGTTTCGACGACATCGCCGCCTTTACCCATGACGTGGAAAACGTTTTTGACCTGGTGCGCAACAACGCCATGGCCGTGAGCAAGGAACTGCTGGACCTGACCCTGAGTTCCCGCGACCATATTGTCTACCTCTTGGAGTGCGCGAAGTCCGATGCCCCCGTGGACCTGGAGCGATCCCGGGAATTAACCACCAAACTCAAGGCCTTGGCCGCAGGAGCGGATCAGGCGGAGGACGCCCAGCCCGCAGAGGAAGAGTCTTCCGGCGATTACGACACACAAGCTCCGGACCAGGACGTCACCTACCGGGTCCGCTTCAAGCCCAACACGGAAATATTCAGGTACGGCGCCAATCCCGCGGCCCTGGTGGAGGAACTCACGGCCATGGGCGCGTCCATGGCTTTTGTGCACCTGGAGGACCTGCCGGGCCTGGAGGAGTTGGATCCTGAATCCTGCCATGTCTGGTGGGACGTGGTCCTGACCACCAATGCCGGGCCCGAGGCCATCCGCGAGGTATTCATGTTCGTGGAGGACGACTGCGACCTGTCCATCAAAGTGGTGGACAGGGGCACGGGCCTTGACGACGACACATCCTACAAGCGTATCGGCGAAATCCTGCTTGAACGGGGAGACCTCAATCCCGAGGACCTGGAAAAGGTCCTGTCCGAACAAAAACAATTGGGCGAACTCCTGACAGATGCGGGTCTGGTCAAAAAACAGGCCGTGGAATCCGCCCTGGCCGAACAAAATGCCGTGCGCAAGATCCGCGAAAGCAGAAGCGCTCCGGCAGTGGAAGCCGCCACGTCGATCCGGGTGGCTGCGGACAAACTGGACTACCTCGTGGACCTGGTAGGGGAGTTGGTCATTGTCCAGGCCCAGATTTCCCAGGTCGTGCACGAACAGAACGACCCTTCCATGGTCCTGCTGGCCGAGGAACTGGAGCGGCTGTCCGACGATCTGCGCGACTCCACCCTGGGCATCCGCATGCTGCCCATCGGCACCACGTTCAGCAAGTTCCGCCGTTTGGTGCGCGACCTGTCCTCGGACCTGGGCAAGGAAATCGAGCTGGTCACCCGGGGCGCGGAAACCGAACTGGACAAGACCGTGATCGAACGCTTGGGCGATCCCCTGGTGCATCTGCTCAGAAACAGCATTGACCACGGCATTGAAACCCCTGACGAACGCACGGCCAACGGCAAAAAGGGTGCGGGCGAAATTCTGCTGTCCGCGGAGCACTCGGGCGGGGACGTTCTCATCCAAATCAGGGACGACGGCAAGGGCATGGACCCCGAAGTGATCCGGGCCAAGGGTGTGGAACGCGGCCTGATCAGCCCGGAAGCGGAACTCACGGACAAAGAGATTTTCGGCCTGATCTTCCAGCCCGGCTTTTCCACGGCCCAGTCCGTGACCAGCGTTTCGGGACGCGGAGTGGGCATGGACGTGGTCAAGAGGTCTATCGACTCCCTGCGGGGAAGCGTGGACATCGACTCGGCCCTGGGCCTGGGCACGACCATCACGGTCAAGCTGCCCCTGACCCTGGCCATTATCGACGGCCTGCAAATCTGCGTGGAAAACGAATATTATGTCATCCCCTTATCCCTGGTGGAAGAGTGCGTGGAGCTCTTGGCCAAGGAAGAAGAGGGCGGCAAGGAGCAGCGCATCATCAACCTGCGCGGGGAGATCGTGCCCTATCTCCGGCTCAGGGAATTTTTCGCCTTGGACGGCAAGGCCCCGCCCATTGAGCAGGTCGTTGTGGTCGGCGTGCAGGGCGGCCGCATGGGCATTGTAGTGGACAACGTCATTGGTGAGCACCAAACCGTGATCAAAAGTTTGGGCCGGGTCTACCGCGATGTGGAAGGGATTTCCGGGGCCACGATCAAGGGCGACGGGACCATGGCCCTGATATTGGATGTGCCCAAATTGCTGCAACTGGCGGCTGGATGATGGTTTCAAGCATGGAAGCACGATGAAAAATGACACTATACAAGTACTGGTGGTGGACGACTCCGCGGTTGTCCGCCAAACCATGACCGAAATCCTTGGTTCCGATCCCATGATCGAGGTCATGGGCTCGGCCGGCGATCCATTCGCCGCAGCCAAGAAGATGGAAGAAGCCATCCCCGACGTGATCACCCTGGATGTGGAAATGCCGCGCATGGACGGCATCACCTTCCTGCGCAAGATCATGAGCCAGCACCCCATTCCCGTGGTCATCTGCTCGACACTCACGGAAAAAGGCGCGGAAACCACGCTCAAGGCCTTGGACTACGGAGCTGTGGATATCATTCTCAAACCAAAACTGGGTGCGAAGAAATTCCTGGAAGAATCGCGGATACGCATTTGCGACGCGGTCAAGGCCGCTGCCGGAGCCAAACTCCGCAAACCCGCCACCCAGGTCAAGGTGCAGCCCAAACTCACGGCCGACGCGGTCCTGCCCGAACCCAGCTCCAAGGCCATGGTCGAGACCACGGAAAAGATGGTGGTGGTGGGCGCGTCCACGGGCGGCACAGAGGCCCTGCGCGTCTTCCTCGAAGCCCTGCCCCAAAACAGCCCGGCCATCGCCATAGTCCAGCACATGCCCGAAAAATTCACCGAGGCCTTTTCCAAGCGGCTCAACGAGTTGTGCCGCATCTCGGTGAAGGAAGCCCGGGACAACGACTCCATGCTCCGGGGCCAGGCGCTCATTGCGCCGGGCAACAAGCACATGCTGCTTAAAAGAAGCGGAGCGCGCTACTACGTGGAGGTCAAGGACGGCCCTTTGGTGCGCCGCCACCGGCCCTCGGTGGATGTCTTGTTCCGCTCGGCCGCGAGGTACGCCGGTAAAAACGCCGTGGGCGTGATCATGACCGGCATGGGCGACGACGGAGCCACCGGCATGCTGGAGATGAAAGAAGCCGGGGCCGAGACCATTGCCCAGGATGAGGCCACCAGCGTGGTCTACGGCATGCCCCAGGAAGCCGTGAAGCTGGGCGGGGTGGACAAGATCCTGCCCCTGACCGGCATTGCCGGGGCTGTGCTGCGCATGACCCAGATC
>QZKZ01000362.1 GCA_004796465.1 Desulfovibrio sp. | reverse complement strand
GGCGAAGAGGATATCCAAGCCAAATCCCTGATCATCTCCACGGGCGCCAAGTTCCGCAAGTTAGGCTTGGCCCGCGAGGAAGAGTTCACTGGACGCGGGGTGTCCTACTGCGCGCTGTGCGACGGCAACTTCTTTCGCGGCCAGGACGTAGCCGTGGTGGGAGGCGGCGACACGGCCCTGGAAGAGTCCTTGTACCTGGCCAAGTTGGTAAACAAGGTCTACTTGATCCACCGCAGGGACGAGTTTCGCGGCTCCAAGATCTATCGCGAAAAGGTCATTGCCCACCCGTCCATCGAGGTGGTGTACAATTCGGAAGTCAAGGCCCTTGGGGGCGACAAGGACTTGAGCTCCATCACCGTGTTCAATAAGGCCGAGGGAAAGGAACAGGACATCGAAGTCAACGGCCTGTTCATTTTTATCGGGTATACCGCGAACACGGATTTTGCGCCCAAGGAACTGGAACGTGATGATAACGGCTTTATCTTCACGGATGTGGAAATGCGCACCAACCTGCCGGGCGTTTTTGCCGCGGGCGACGTGCGGGCCAAACTCTGCCGCCAGGTAAGCACCGCGGTGGGGGATGGCGCAACAGCCGCCAATACGGCGTCAATTTATCTGGAACAACTCCATGAATAAAAAAGCCCTCTGTCTCTCCATTGTGCTTGTGGCCCTGGTCGTGTCGGGATGCGGCCTCATTGATTACTACTATTTGCCCCTGCCCGAGGATACGGCGCAGGAGCTGTTTGAAAACGGCCGCGAGGCCATGCACGAAGAGGTTTACTACCGGGCCGCCGAGTATTTTGAAAAACTCAAGGACAGGTACCCCTTTAGCCCCTATACGCCCATGGCCGAGATCGGCTTGGGCGACGCCTACTTTCTCAACGAGGACTACTTGGAAGCGGTTGACGCCTACAAGGAGTTCCTGGCTCTGCACCCCCGCCACGAGGAAGTGCCGTACGTTCTTTTTCAGATCGGCGTGGCCAGTTATTTAAGCTTTACCTCCATTGACCGGCCCCAGGACCAAGTGGCCGAAGGCATTCAATTTTTTCGCCAGCTCAAGGAACTGTATCCCGAGACCGATTATGCGGCCAATGCCGATGACTACATCACCCGTTGCCGCCAAATTTTGGCCGAGCGGGAGATTTTCGTGGGCGACTTTTATTGGTCCGCTTCCAAGTACCGTTCGGCGTGGAAGCGCTACCAATTCGTAGTGGATAACTTTCCTGACCTGGAAGAGGCCAATGCTTACGCCACACGCCAGGCCGAGTTGTCCTACCTGCGCTTTCAACGCAGCCAGACCGAAGAGGAACAGGATAGGCTGTACGGTTCCTGGACCGACTGGTTTAACTGGCTCTAATCCCTGCTTGCCTGCGGCCTCTTTGTTGGAAAGAGGCCGCTTTTTTTTGGGGCGTATACAGGTCGAGCCTTGGATAGATTCCGGGGCTTGGTCCGGAACCTGAACCTGAAGTTGAATCCATGGCCCTGCCCGCGTTGTTGGATACCCACCTGCTCGACGACGAGCACTTTGCCCAGGCCTATGACGGGGTGACCCCTGAGCAGCGCGCCTGGCTCAAGACCAGTATTGCTTTCCTGCATGCCGCAAAGGAGTGGGGCGGTCCTCATCGCTCTGTCCGCACTTCGGAGTATTCCGGCGCTACTTTGGTGGAGGTGGAGCGCATGAGCCGATGGGCCGTGGTGCTCATGGGCCGGGACGTGATCTCACCGGTGCGGGTCGTGGCCTGCGCCAGTGCTGCCCGCTTGGCCGGAGTGGAGGAGGTGGTGGCTGTTGTCCTGGACGAACAGCCCGGAGAAGCTTCCCCACTTCCCGATCCTGTTCTGGCTGGATTGGAGTTGGCCGGAGTGGAGTCTGTGGCCTTGCTGTCTCCGGATCAGGTCTCCCAACTGATGGCCGAAGCCGTGGACCAAGGGGAGCCCGGTGTGGTGCTGGCCTTGGGAGAGCTTGCCGGAGCCTTTTCAGCCGCTTTGGGGCAGGCCCGGCATTGCCTGAAAATATGGCGCGAACCCGAGATGTTGCCTTTGGCCGCGTGGGGCCGCGCTTCCTGGAACTGGGACGCGCTTGAGTTTGCCCACCCCGGCGCTGAATTTGTGGTTTACGGCGAGGCCGGTGACGCGCCAGGACATGTTCGGCGGGCAGGGGAGTCCCTGGAGGAAATGATTCGCAATCCGCACACAGCGGTTTACCTGGAGCAGCAGGATATGGAGCAGGCCCTGGCCTCGACGGATAGAGTGCTTGGCCCGGGCTGCGAAAGCGTCTGGTTTTGGCCGGAACTTTCGCGGGATTTTTTTATCCACACGGGGCGGGCCTGGGCGAGGAGTCGCCCGGAAGGGGAGTAGACCCTGCTCTGTTTGCCAAGCGAGGCACGATGAGTAAAAAGGCGTATTCCAAGAAGTACCTGGACAAGCTGCGCAACATCGGCATCATCGCCCATATTGACGCGGGCAAGACCACGCTCACCGAGCGCATTCTCTACTATTCCGATACTATCCATCGCATGGGCGAGGTTCATGACGGGGCCGCGACCATGGATTACATGCCCGAGGAGCAGGAGCGGGGCATTACCATCACCTCGGCCTGCACCACCACCAAGTGGCGTGGGATAAGTGTAAACATCATTGATACGCCCGGGCACGTGGATTTCACCATTGAGGTGGAGCGGTCCTTGCGTGTGCTGGACGGAGCGGTTGGCGTGTTCTGCGCCGTGGGCGGCGTGGAGCCCCAGTCCGAGACGGTATGGCGGCAATCCGAAAAATTTGATGTGCCTAAGTTGGCCTTTGTCAATAAAATGGACCGGCCTGGCGCGGATTTCGAGGCCTGCCTCGAAGCCATGCGCACCAGGCTCAAAGCCCGGCCCCTTGCCTTGCAGATCCCCATTGGCGCGGGCCCGGAATTCGAGGGCGTCATCGACGTGGTGCGCATGGAGCGCTTGCTGTTCGATGCCGAGAGTTTGGGCCGGGACTACGAACGCCGTGAACTGAGCGATTCCGAGACGGAATTGGCCGAACCCTGGCGGGAAAAGCTCATCGAGACCCTGGCCGAGGAAAACGAGGAGTTGCTCGAGCAGTATTTGGGGGGCGAAGAGATCGACGTGGCTGACTTGGAGGCTGGAATCGCCGAGGCCACCCGGTCCGGCGGCCTGGTCCCGGTCTTTGCGGGCACGGCTCTGAAAAACGTGGGTGTGCAGCCGGTCATGGACGCCATTATGAGCTACCTGCCCAGCCCGGTTCAGGTACAGCCCGCCAAGGGCATGCACCCCAAGACCAAGGACGCGGTTACCCTCACGCCTTCCCCGGATGAAACGTTCGCGGCCCTGGTCTTCAAGGTGAGCATGGAAACGGGCCGCAGGGTCGTGCTGCTGCGCGTGTACTCAGGCGCATTGGAAGCCGGGGGCTCGGTGCTCAATCAGACCCAAGGGGTCAGTGAGCGCGCGGCCCGGTTGTTCCGCTTGCATGCCGGGCAAAAGTCCAAGACCGACGTGGCCCTGGCCGGAGAGATCGTGGCTGTGGCCGGAATGAAACACGCTCGCACCGGCGACACTTTGTGCGACCCCTCCGCGCCCGTGCTCCTGGAATCCTTGGATGAGTACAAACCGGTCATCTCCTTGGCCCTGGAGCCCAAATCCACGGCAGACGGCGACCGGCTGGATGAAGTCCTGGAAAAATTTCTGGTGGAAGATCCCACCCTGTACCTGGAAAACGACGAGGACACGGGCCAGCGCGTGCTCTCGGGCATGGGCGAACTGCACCTGGAAGTGATTCTTGAACGCATGCGGCGCGAATACAATGTGGAGCCCAGGGCAGGCAAACCCCAGGTGGTGTTCCAAGAGACCGTGTCCCGGAAGGCTGATGGCGAAGCCGAGTTCCACCGCGAACTGGGCGAGGTCATGCACCACGGATTCGTGGCCTTGAGCGTTGAGCCCATGGCCCGGGATACGGGAACGGACACGGTCTTTGAGATCGATGTGCAGGCCTTTAACCAGGCCTGGGTCGACGCAGTTGCCCAAGGCGTGCACGACAGCCTGCAATCCGGCGTGCTCAAAGGTTATCCCGTGCGCGACGTGCGGGTGCGTATCAAGGAACTTCGGCGCAGGGAAGGGGAATCCAGTCCGGCCGGTTTTCACATGGCAGCGGTCAATGCGGTCAAGCAGGCCCTTGGCGCGGCTTCGCCCGTGTTGCTTGAGCCGATCATGGATGTGGAGATCAGCGTGCCCGAGGAATTTGTGGGCGACGCCGTGGGCTTGCTCGGCGCCAAGGGCGCCAAGGTGGAAAACATCATTGACCGGGCCGGGCAAAAGGTTGTCCAGGCCCTGACGCCCATGCGCCAGCTCTTTGGTTTTTCCACGGAACTCAGGTCCGTGACCCAGGGCCGGGCAGGCCTGGTGATTCGCTTTGCCCGTTTCGATGTTTTGGAATAAGTGCGTGACCAAGAAAGCACTGGGGCCGCGTGCAACAAGCCCAGGACTTGGACTTGCCCCGTGATGCTAGGTAAGGTATGCCCCTTGCGCCTGCGGGGCGCTGGAGCGGCAGGCCTGAACCTCCAAGCCAAGGGGAAGGGACGTGGGGTGGTGGACGCGGCTTAAACGCATCATTCGATTCTACTACTTGCGCATCATTCGTTTGCGCACGTCAGCCCATTCCATTGCCCTGGGCATCGCCTTGGGCGTCTTTATCGGCTGCTTGCCGATCATTCCTTTTCAATCCGTGGTTGTCCTGGCCTTGGCCTTTATCTTTCGGGCCAACAAGGTGGCGGCGTTCGTGTGCACCTTCTTTTCCAACGCCCTGACCATGATCCCTTTCTACGCCGTGCTCTACCTCATCGGCAGCTTTGTGCTCCAGATTTTCGGCGTGAGCGTGGCCGAGGACATGCGGACATTCGACCAGCTCGTGGCCAAATTCAGCCAAATGTTCAACCCCGATGACATGTCCATGCGCGACTTGATCAGGGGCAGCTGGGAGCTGTTCCTGGTGCTCATGACCGGGGGCGTGATCCTGGGCGTGCCCTGGTCCATCGGCATGTATTTTCTGGGCCGCAAGACCGTGCTGGGGTACCGCAGACGCCGCGCCCAGCGCATGATGCGCCGCCGCCTCGGCTGATCCCGTTTCTCAACTTCTTTTCCGAAAGCCGCTCTGCAAAGGGCCTCCAGCGCTATCCTTGTTTTCAAGGCTTGGGCGGGGTATATGGAATGACGCACGTATTCCCGCGAACCCGTCAGGAGGTGATTCATGGATGAGGCTGGAACCCGTTTGCTTGTTGTGTCGAACCGCTTGCCCGCTGTGCTCAAGAAGCAGGAGGGCGAGTGGCGCGTCATACCGGGCAGTGGGGGGCTTGTCTCGGCCATGGCCCCGGTGCTGCGCGACCGGGGCGGCACCTGGGTGGGCTGGACCGGAGCTTCCAACGTCACCAGCGATGGCCAGGTTGATTCCCTGCTCACAGCCTATTCGCGTAAGGCGGGCTACACCTTGCATCCCGTTGATTTAAACGAGGAGGACATCAAGGGGTTTTACTACGGTTTCGCCAATGAAGTGATCTGGCCACTGTTTCACGATTTTCAATCGCGCTGCCGTTTTGAGCCGGAATACTGGCGGGTGTACCTGGACGTGAACCGCAAGTTCGCCCGCGAAGTGGCCGCGGCCAGTACGGAAAAGGATTACGTGTGGGTGCACGACTACCACCTCATGCATGTGGCCTGGATGCTCAAGGAGCAGGGACTGACACGGCGCATGGGGTTTTTCCTGCACATTCCCTTTCCTCCGGTGGACATTTTCTTGAAGTTGCCCTGGCGGCACAAGATATTGCAGGCGCTCATGGAATACGATCTCGTGGGCTTTCAAACCCACCGCGACCGCCGCAACTTCATACAGTGCGTCAAGATCTTCGACCCCCAGGCCAAGGCCCGGGGCAGGGGGCCGGTCATCCATCTCAGTTCGGGCGAACGCACGACCCGTTTGGGCGCGTTTCCCATCAGCATCGACTATTCCTCCTTTTCCAAAGGCGCTTCCAAAACTGAGGTCAAGGAAGCCGCTGCCGAGTTCCACACCGCGCTCAAGGAGCGGACCATTATCCTGGGCATTGACCGCCTCGACTACAGCAAGGGCATTCCCCAGCGCTTTGAGGCCATGCGCAGCTTGCTGACCATGTATCCTGAACTTCAGGGCAAGGTCTCCCTGGTCCAGGTGGTGGTCCCCAGCCGCGAGGAAGTGGCGGAGTACAAGATGCTCAAGGAGGAGATCGAACGCTTGGTGGGCGAGATCAACGGCCAGTTCACCAGGCCCGGGTACATTCCCATCCACTACCAGTACCGCAGCCTGGAGCGCAAAGAGCTCCTTGCCTATTACCGGGCCTCGAGCATTGCCTTGATCACGCCCCTGCGCGACGGCATGAATCTCGTGGCCAAGGAATACTGCGCCTGCAACTCCAGCCGCAACGGGGTGCTCTTTTTAAGCGAGTTCGCCGGGGCCGCTGCCCAGCTCCAAAATTGGGCTGTGCTGGTCAACCCCCATGACGTGGAGGGTGTGGCCAAATCCATATACCAGGCCTATGCCATGGATCCCGCAGAAAAGCGCAAGCGCATGACCAAACTGCGCGAATCCATCCGCAAGTTCGACATCTTCTGGTGGGTCGACTCCTTTCTCCAGGCTGCGTTCGAGCGCAAGCTCGGCGATTTTCCACCCATGGAATCCGTGACCTACAGCGGGCAAGCCCAATCCGGCGTCTGACATGGGCCGCAGCTCTTCGGATGCTCCCCAGGCCAGAAAGCCCCTTCCCAGGGCCAAACGCAGCCTGGGACAAAATTTCCTGGTCGACGACAACATCGCCCGCAAGATCGCGGCGGCCCTGGCCATTACCCGCGAGGACAAGGTGCTGGAAATCGGGCCAGGTACCGGCTCCTTGACGCGGTTTCTCGTGGAGGCGGAGCCTGGGGTGCTGGCCGCTGTGGAGCGCGACCCTGACTTGGCTCTGGGAATCAAGTCCATGTGGCCCCAGATCCAGGTTCAGGTGGCGGACGGCTTGACCGTGGATTGGGCCCGGCTGGACGGGTGGAAGATCATCGGCAATTTGCCCTACAACGTGGCTTCGCCGCTCATGTGGGACGCAGTGTCCAAATGCCGGAACTGGCAACGCATGGTGTTCATGGTGCAAAAGGAAGTGGGCCGGCGGCTCGCGGCCAAGCCCTCCACCAAGGCCTATGGCGCCCTTGGTGTGTGGGCGCAAAGTTTTGCCCGGGTGGACATGGCGTTCACGGTCAGCCCCCAGGTGTTTCGGCCCCGGCCCAAGGTGGACTCGGCCGTGGTGGTGTTCACACCACTGGAGCAAACGGATTTCCCCGCCCACGCGCTCAGCGCTTTGCTCAAGCGCTGTTTTCAAATGCGGCGCAAACAGCTCAGGACAACCCTGCGTGACATATGGACGCTGGAAGTAGATAACTATTTGGATTCCCAATCCTTGTCCCCGAGCTCCCGGCCAGAGGAACTGGGGCCGGAACAGTTCCAGGCCTTGTCTTTCCTGCTCCAGAGTGCATTTCCAGCTTGACTTCCTTGGGAAAATTTAGTTTGAAGTCCTGAGACCGCACCGAGGAAGGCTTGGAAGCTAAGGGTGCGGAACCAGGCGAAACACCCCTGGACGTACTATTTCGTCAATGAAACCGGGCCGGAAGGTGAGGCGCTCCGGCTCGGATGGCCGGCGATGTTAGCCACGAGGCCATTTCGAACACATTAAGCGGAGGAGACGGCTGATGACTAAGGCGGATCTGGTAGTGAAGATTGCTGAGAAGGCCAACCTGACCAAGGCCAATGCGGAACGCGCCCTGAATGCGTTCTTGGAAGCCGTTGAACAAACCCTGGTTAAGGAAGGCAAGCTGACCCTGACCGGTTTCGGCACCTTTGTTGTCGACACCCGCAAGGCGCGCAAGGGCCGCAACCCGCGCACCGGCGCTGTTATCGACATTCCCGCGTCCAAGGTCGTCAAGTTCCGTCCGGGCAAGTTGCTCAAGGAAGCCGTGAAATAGTATTGGAGGCCTATTATGATGCAGCATGGCGAGACTTTGCACACCGCACTGCCCTGGGACATTCCCTGGTGGATGCCTGACCATTCCATCTTTTTCGGCGTGTTGTACATTGCCCTGGGTGTTGTGGGCATGGGCGTCGGATACGTTATCATGAAAGGCGTGGCCGACACTTGGGGCAAGGGCAACGACGGCGGCCATTAATCGGTTCGCCGCATTCCTGAATATGAAGAAGGCCCGTGGGGTGAATCCCGGCGGGCCTTTTTGTGTTGCTGCCGCTGGTTCAAGCTCCTTGCACCCTGGCGAGAAAAGTTCTTGCCAGGGTGTTTGTTGTAGTGTAAATAGGAGAGCTTGACTTTTAGCGGCGATAGGCAGCCGCAAGGAGGTGATTGCCTTTGCCTGGTATATACCTGGATAGCTCCGACCACTTTGACGTGGCCCTGCGCCGCTTCAAGAAACAAGTGGAAAAAGCCGGCATTTTGTCCGAGCTCAAGAAGCGGCAGCATTACGAAAAGCCGTCCGTGATGCGCAAGAAAAAGAAAGCCGCAGCCCGCAAACGGTTGCTTAAAAAGATGCGCAAGATGAACCTGCTCTAGGTTCTCCGGCGCGGCTGTATGTCGAGGCCTGTCTCTTCTCGCCGACACATGGAGACGGGCCATGCACTTTGGTGGATACTTCGGCGGTCCGGACCACACCGGGCCGGGCCGCCGCAACCTCATCCTGGAAGCGACATATGAGCCTTTTTTCGCGTATTGAGGCCGATTTTCTGGCCGCCTACAAAGCCAAGGAAGAAGAGCGCGTCTCCGTGTTGCGCATGCTCAAGACCTCGCTCAAGAACAAGCAGGTCGAGCTCAAGCGTGAACTCACGGATGAAGAAGTCCTGGACGCCATCAGCAAGGAAGCCAAAAAGCGCCTCGAGGCGGAAGAGCAGTTCCGCAATGCCGGGCGCGAGGAAATGGCCGACAAGGAAGCGCGGGAGGGTGTGCTGCTCAAGGCCTACCTGCCCGAGCCCCTGTCCGCCGAGGAAGTCGGACGCATTGTTGACGAGGCTATCGCGGCCACAGGCGCTGCCGGGCCCCAGGACATGGGCAAGGTAATGCAGGCCGTTATGGGCCAATGCAAGGGCCGGGTGGACGGCAAGGAACTCAGCGGCCTGGTCCGCTCTCGTCTGGCTTCATAAAATTTGGGTGTATGGAACACCGATCCCTGCAACTCCTGGAATTCCCCCAGGTCTTGGAGCATGTGGCCGCATTCGCCGCATCCGAGGCCGGGGCTGATGCCTGCCGCGCGCTTATGCCGCGTGTGGGCTCTGCTGATCTGGATATTTCCCGCTTGCGCACGGAAAACGATCTCTTGCGCCAACTCCGGGACTGGCGGGGCCGTACCGGGTTCACCTCCGGCGATTTTCCCCAGCTTGACGGGTTGTTCGCCTTTTTGGCCACTCCATCGGGAGTCGTTGACCAGGATGGGCTTTTTGCCCTGCGTTCGGTTCTGGCCCAAGCCCGCGAAGGCTTGCGCGCCATCCTGGGCGAGGACGAAGAATCCCCCCAAGCCGCTGCCACTCCCTCGCCGTGGCCGCTTCTGGCGGACCGCGCCGCGTCGGTCGCCTGGCCCGCCAAGCTGTGGTCCGGGCTGCGCCGTTGCCTCAGCGACGACGGCCATTTGCGCGACGAGAGTTCGCCCGAACTCATGTCCGCCCGGTCCGAGATTCGCCGCATCCTGCAGCAGTGCACCAAAAAGGCGCGGGACTTCATCCAGTCCCAGAACCTGTCCCACTTCCTGCAAGACGATTTCATGACCATCTCCTCGGATCGCTTTGTGCTCCCGCTCAAGGCCAATTTCAAGGGGCGCTTCCCCGGGGTGGTGCATGATTATTCCCAGACCGGCGAGACCTGCTATTTCGAGCCTTTGTTTCTGGTGGACCTGAACAATACCTTGCAGGCCCTGAAGCAGGAGGAGCGCGAAGCCGAGCGCCAGGTGCTCATTTATCTCAGTTCCTTGGCCCGGGACGAGTCCCCAAGCCTGAGGTCGGCATATGATTTTCTCGTCTTTCTTGACGTAAGCTTGGCCAAATGCGCTTTTGCGGACACGACCGGAGCCGAGCCCCTCGACATTACGCGCGGCGGCCCCCTGCGGCTGCTGGAGGCGCGCCATCCGCTGCTGGCGGCGCGCGGAGAAACCGTGACCCCGGTGGACATTGTCGTGGACCAGGGCCGCTCCGGCCTGATCATCAGCGGCGGCAACGCGGGCGGTAAAACCGTGTGCCTCAAGTCCCTGGGGCTGATCACCCTCATGGCCCTGGCCAACATTCCCGCGCCCGTGGCCGAGGGCAGCAGCATGCCCTTTTGGAGCGATGTGCGCGCCTTTCTCGGCGATGAGCAGAGCCTGCAGGACAAGGTCTCGACCTTTACCGCCCAGATCCGGCACCTGAGCCGGGCTTGGGACCAGGTGGGCGGGCAGTCCCTGATCATCCTGGACGAGTTCGGCGCGGGCACGGACCCGAGCCAAGGCGCGGCCCTGGCCCAAGCCGTGGTGGACAAGCTCGTGGACAAGGGCGCGTTCGTTGCCGTGGCCACCCACTTTCCCGCGCTCAAGGCCTATGCCCTGGCCAAGGACGAGGTTCGCGCCGCGTCCGTTTTGTTCGACCCCAAGAGCAAGAAGCCGTTGTTCCGTTTGGCCTACGACCAAGTGGGCGCGTCCCAGGCCCTGGACGTGGCCCGTGAGCACGGCCTGCCCGACGAGGTCCTGGGCCAGGCCGAGAAATATCTGCTCATTGACGGTTCGGACACGGGCTCGGTGCTGGAACGCCTCAACACCCTGGCTGTGGAGCGCGAGCGCGAACTGCGAAAACTCGAAGCCAAGCGCCAGGACTTGGCCCAGGAACGCAAGAAGCTCAAGGAGCGTTTTGAGCGGGAACGGACCGCCCTCATGGAGGAAGTCCGCAAGCAGTCCCGGGACGTGCTGGACCAGTGGCGCGAAGGCAAGATCAGCCACAAAAAGGCGCTCAAGGAACTGGCCAACGTGCGCAAGGACCTTGAAAAGGCCGAGGATAAAGAGCAGGAGCAGGGTGGGGAGTTGGAGTTCTCCGAATTGAGCCCGGGCATGAAGGTGATTTGCAAGTCCTGGGGCAAGCCGGGCCGCATCGAGGACCTCGATGAAAAGCGGGGACAAGCCAAGGTGGACATGGGCGGCGTGTCCATGTGGGTGGACCCGCACGATCTTTCCCGTACTTCTTCTTCCGAGGCCAAAGGCAAACTCATTGTGGACGCTCAGGCGGGCGGGAACCCCATGCGGCTGGACCTGCGCGGCCAGCGCGCTGCCGAGGCCCTGGAGGATTTGCAGCGGTTCTTGGACCGGGCTTTGCTCGGCAACAGCGACGCCGTGGAAATATTGCACGGCCGGGGCACAGGCGCGCTCAGGCGGGAAGTCCATAAATTTTTGTCCGAATTTCCAGCAGTTTCTGGCTACAAGCTGGCCAACGAGGAGCAGGGCGGCGACGGTATGACCCTGGTGGAATTGAAATAGATGGAAGGTGCGTAACGCGGCGCATGCCGCGGAAAAAGGCAGCCCATGCAGGACTCCGGTAAATCCGCCATTCGGGAGATCAAATCCCGCCTGGACATTGTGGAGCTGGTGCGCAAGTACGTGCAGCTGCGCCCTGCGGGCGGCCGCTTCATGGGGCCCTGCCCCTTTCACCAGGAGACCAAGCCCTCCTTTTCCGTGACGCCCGCGAGCGGCCAGGGCGACGGTTTTTTTTATTGCTTTGGCTGCCAGGAGCGGGGAGACGCCATTGATTTTTACAGCAAGATCAATGGCCTGGAGTTCAAGGAAGCCCTTGAACGCTTGGCCCAAGAGACCGGCGTGGATATGGGCAAGTTCGGGGGCATATCCGAGACGCCCCAGGAAAAGGCCCAGCGCGCGTTCAAGAAGCTTTACCTGGATATGTATGAATGGGCTCAGCGCCGCTTTGTCATGAACCGGGGCAATCCCGAGGGCGAGCAGTGCCGCCGCTACATCGCGGGCCGCAAGTTGGACGAGGAGATCGTCAAGGCTTTTGGCCTGGGGTTCGCCAAGCCGGGCTGGGACGATTTGCGCGGCTTTCTCAAGTCCCGGGGCTATGACGAGGCCAAGGCGGCCGAGGCCGGATTGTTGTCGCGCAACGACAAGGGCAACATCTACGACCGCTTCCGCAACCGGCTCATGTTCCCGATCAAGAATATCGCGGGGCAGGTCATTGCTTTTGGCGGAAGGGTAATAGATCCGGAAGACGAGCCGAAATACATAAATACCAGCGACACGGCCGTCTACACCAAGGGAGACCACCTCTACGGCCTGGACGTGGCCAGGCGGGCCATTATTCAGGCGCGCCGGGCCTTGCTCACCGAGGGGTACATGGATGTCATCGCCCTGCACCAGCACGGCTACGCCAATTCCTGCGGCGTGCTGGGCACGGCCCTGACGCCCAACCAGGTCAAACGGCTCTCCGGGTTTTGCGCCCAGGTGGACCTGGTGTTCGACGGTGATGACGCTGGACGAAAAGCCGCCCTGCGCAGCGCCGAGATGCTCTTGGCCCAGGGCATGGGCTGCAGGGTTGTGCTCCTGCCCCAGGGCGAAGACATTGACAGCCTGCTGCAAGGCCAGGGCAAGGAAGTGTTTGACGACATCCGGGACAAGGCGGCCACGGGCCTTGATTTCTGCCTGTCCCAGGTGGAGGGCCTGCCGCCCAAGGAAGTGTTGGGCTGGGCAAAAACTTTTCTCGGGTCCCTTGCCAACCAGGGCTTGCGTGCCTACTTCCTGCCTCGGCTCGCTCAAGGGCTGGGTATGGATGAAAACGCCTTGCGGTCCTCGGCCGGGCTGCCGGACGAGAGCAAGGTCATTGACCTGGACCGGCGTCGGGGCAAGGCCGGAAAACAAGAGGATATGCCATCCCTGGACCAATCACGGATCAGGGCGCAAGATGTCATAGAATTCGCGGTGCAATACCCGCAACACATGGAACTGCTCGAAGCCAACGGTGCGCTTTTTTTTTTGGGAGAGTTGCGCGGTCTGTGGAACGCAATCAAGGAGCATTCGCCCGAAGAGGCCGTGACCATGGCCAACGACTCGGAGCGGCAAGTGCTCATCGGCCATTTGGCCAAGCTGGCGGACCTGCGCGACCTTGCCGATAGGGAAGTGGATGATTATGTGGAGATGGTGCATCTCTTTGCCGTTCAGCAGCAGAGCAGGGAAATCATAGCGGAATACAAGAAACGAGTCGCAGCCGGTCAGGACGTCGACGAATTGGAGTTTCTTCTGCAATTTTCGGGATTACTTGGGAGGACGAATGGGCAACATTAAAGAAATCCAGCAGATCAAGACCTTGATCGCCAAGGGCAAGGTCAACGGCTATTTGACCTTTGAGGAGGTCAACAAAGCCTTGCCCTCGGAGGTCAACACGCCCGAGCAGATCGAGGAGATCATCGGCATTTTCGATCAACTCGACATCGCCATTGTTGACTCGGAAAAGGATCTCAAGAAGCTGGGTTTGGTGCCCCGGGGCGAGGAGGAGTCCGAAAGCGAGGACATTTCCTTGGCCGAGGGCGAGGACACCGCGGATTATTCCTCCCGCAGCACGGACCCCGTGCGCATGTACTTGCGCGAGATGGGCGCCGTGCCCCTGCTCGACCGCGAGGGCGAGGTCTACATCGCCAAAAAGATCGAGTCCGGGGAGCTTGAAGTGCTGTACGCGTTGGTGGAGGTGCCGGTGGCCATTGAGGACTTGGTCCAAGTGGGCGATGACCTCAAGAACAACGTGATCAAGCTCAAAGACGTGGTGAAAACCATCGAAGAGGACGATCCCAGCGAGGACGAGATGAACCAGCGCCAAAGGGTCATCCACCTGCTGGAGGAGATCAAGACCATCTTCAAGAAGCGGCGCAAGGTCTACGACAAGCTCGATGATTGCGCCCGCCTGGACCGCCGGGTTTACGGCGTTCAAAAAGACATCATGGGCTTCAAGGAAGAGGTGGTGCGCAGGCTGCGCGACATCAAGCTGGAAAAGACGCTCATCGACCGGATCATCGAAACGGTCCAGGACTATGTGCGCCAGATGCACAACTGCCAGCGCGATCTCACCGCCTACATCCTGTCCGTGGGCAAGGGCCAGGCCGAGATCAAGCAGTTGTTCAACGACCTGGACGAGCGCAAGATCAACCCAGTCAAGGCTGCCGACGAACTGGGCCTGACCGTGGAAGAGATTTTTTCTTTCAAGGAAATGCTTTCAGGCAAGATGGAGATCCTGTCCCGCTTGCAGGGCAAGTGCTGCCACAATGTTTTTGACCTGGAAGAAGTGCTCTGGCGCATCAAACGCGGGGCCATTGCCGCGTCCCGCGCCAAGCAGGAGCTTATCCGCGCCAACCTGCGCCTTGTGGTCTCCATTGCCAAGAAGTACACCAACCGGGGTTTGCAGTTCCTGGACCTGATCCAGGAAGGCAACATCGGCCTGATGAAGGCCGTGGACAAGTTCGAATACCAGCGGGGCTACAAGTTCTCGACCTACGCCACCTGGTGGATCCGCCAGGCCAT
>QZKZ01000288.1 GCA_004796465.1 Desulfovibrio sp. | reverse complement strand
TCTGTATAGGACGCTTGCCCCTGGACCAGTTGCCTTCTGTATTCAGGCCCTGCCGTGCGGAGCAGCAGCATGTCGAACCAAAACTGGGCGGGCCAGCGGTGCCTGGCGCCCAAGGCAATAGGGGTGATGGACTGCTCCTTGAGCCGGGCGCAGACATTGAGGAATTCTTCCCAGGTGGCGGGAGGCGAGACGCCTGCTTGCTCAAACAGGGCCTTGTTGTAAAAAAAGCACACGTAGTGTTGCGTCAACGGGAGGATGTACGCATGTTCCCCATGAGTGCAGGCTTGGGACACGGCCGGGCTGAGTTTGGCGTCCAGGTCGGCTGCGGCCCATATGTCGTCGATGGGCTCGAGGTGGCCCTTGTCCACCAGGGCTTGGACCCGCGCCCCCGCCCAGTAGGAAAACATGTCCGGCGGCGTGCCGCTGTCCAGCATGACATTGATGCTGATTTTAAAGGCCTCATGCTCAAAGCCGGTGGCCTGGATTGGGGAATCCGGGTTTTCCGCGCTAAAGCGGGCCGTCATCTCATTCACCCCGCCGCTCATGTCGTCGGTCCAATAATGCAGGAAACTCACCGGATCGGTGGATTCCTCGGCAAGAACCCCCTGCAGGGGCAACACAGCCCACAAGACCACGACCACGAAAAGAACGGTAAGGGACATCCCCCACCCTTTCAGCATATATCCCCCAAATACGTGGCTTCCCCGATGCACGGCTTGAGCCACGAAGTGCACAATTGTTGGCGACTTTCCTTAATGCTTTGCTACCGTAAACAGGTTCCGGGGTAAAGCTCTCCGGTTCAGTCCCGTAGGGCGAATACATGGACCAGGCTGTTCACTTCGCCCCATTCTCCGACTTCGCCGTTGTGTTCAATGAAATACAGTAGCTGATTGTCCGCGTCATAGGCCACTGCTCCAGCCTGGGTCATGCCGTCCGGGCGCAAGGAGTAGGGAGAGAGGTCCAGGGCGGCATACGGCTTGGGTTGCCACGGCTCCATAAGGCCCTGGGCCACGGCCGCCAAGTCTTGAGGCGAATAGAACAGCAGGCATGGCCGCCACCCCGTGGCCCCCACGCCATGGTCGCCGAATTCCGGGGCCGGGATGTTGAACTCGCAATTGTCCACGCCGTTGGCGTAGCCATACCAGAGATCCCCGGTATTGATCCTGGTGGAGACGACCACAGAGGATTTACCCCGGACCGAGAGCCAAGCCCCGCCTTCACCGTATTCATCCCAGGAGCTGTTCAGACTCCAATGGTCGTAATCCTCGCCCGAACCGTAGCGCAGGAGTTCTACACTGGGGACAGCGCCGCCTTCGCCGGGTAAGGGTCCATCGGCCCAAGGGGCCGTGGCGTAAAGGCTGGGGCCGTTGGAAGGCACACCGCTGCCGCTGATGTAAGTGTTGCCCAGGATCAGGGAGTTGCCGCTCAGGTATTGGTCGGCCCAAGCCTGGTCCGCCCTGAAGGCGATGGTCGAGGCCAGGCCGGGATACACATTTTCCGGAGGCGGCGCGCCCAGGTGCCAGGGGCCGAAGCGCGAGGCCAGGTCCAGGCTGAACGCGCCCAGCACCGGGGCGTTCGGGTCGGTTCCATAGGAGTTGCCCACGCAGTAGTACAGCAATTCCTGCACCGGCCCCATGGCCGGAAACACCACCAGACCCAGCGCTTTCCACCCTCCGCCGTCAGGCGTGGATTGGCCACCATATATTGCGGGGAACGTGTCCCGGGGTGCTTGCAGGTAACGGGCGCGGGGCAGGGCCTGCGGGGAATCCGCGCGTACGGGGCGGGGAATGGCGATTTCCGCGATTTGATCATGCAGGGTGGTCACGTACAAGGAACCGGGAAGCTCATCAGCCCCTCCATTGGGGTTGCCGCCGGGCGAATGCGCCAGGCCCCGCGAGGCATACTCAAAGTCGGCCACATCCTGGCCCTTGGGCAGGAGAAACGCGCCGAGGTAAGCCACATCCTCCGGGGCGACAAGTCCGGGTGCGGAAAACTCGGGCAGGGTCACGGCCGGTGCCGTGGCTAAAGCGCTTTCATTGCCGTGGCGGCTTCCTTCCATGCGGGGTGCGGGCCACATGCCAACGGGAGCGCGGTCCAGGGCGGACACCGCGTACACATGGGTTTCACCGGGGCGGCACAAGATGTCGTGATATTCGATCTCCTGGCCCAGATGCTCGGCCAAGCGTCCCGGTACATGGTCATACAGCTCGCCGTCGCGGTAGATATAATAAGCGCGGACGCCCGTTGCGTCCGGTCCGGGATCATGGGCCGGAGACCAGGTGATGCGTACTGCCGTAGGCCCGGCATTGCCGGTCATGGCAACGGCTTCGGCCCGCACGTTTTCCGGCGGGCTCGGCGGGGCCAGGTCGGCCTGGTTGTCGATCTCGATCTTGGTGCAGATGAACGCGGGGTTCTCCGTGACCAAACTCAGGTTGACCAGGGAGTGCGCTCCCCGAGATGGAGGGATGTTGGGAACGCCCAGCATGGAAGCGTCCGTGACGTAGTATTCCAGCTCAATGTAGTGGCCCCCTTCCACCCAGGGCAAAAACGGGACGTCCTGGTCCGGTGATATGCTGTACATGGTGCGCCAGATGTGACCCGGATCGCCGGGGTCCGGGCTGTCTGGGTCCGTGAAGCTGATGCGCGCGCCCACATTGTCGCCGCCGCGCGAGGAGTTGTACACCGTGGCGATGATCCGCATGGGCGGGGCGAAATCCATGGCCGAGCTGCCTTGCACCCCGAAATACCCACCGCCTCCTTCAAGGGACGGGCAATGGGACGAAATTCCGGCATGGTTGGGGTCGTTGTCCGGACGGGCATGGACACTACAATCCTGGTGGAGCAGGAGTGCGTCCCAGCCGGGAATGCCGAATTGCGCACTGTCCGGGCTCGTTCCGAAGGAGACGAGCAGCTGCCGCTGGGCATGAACCGTGCCGGGAAGCAACAACGCCGGCAAGCAGGCCGTCAGGGCGAACAGCAGACACACAAAGGGGGGAAAGGCATGACCTCGAAATATGAGATAGCTCATGGGGACTCCTCGGGAATCAACCGTTTGACGCGGGGGTTCCTGGTGAGCATATACTCCATTTGGCCGTTCTTTCCAACGCGGGAGCGTTGTGTTTTCTTGACGCCGGGATAGAGCCGTTCACTTGCCAAGTCCTGCGTGTTGACGCACAAAGGGATTAGGTTTGATTCACAAAGTGACTGAAGGAGCAAGAGGGGTCGCAGAGAATGGACAAACTCGCCTGGTTTGGAGTGGAAATTTTTCCCAGCGGCTTGGCCCGCCAGGGGTGGACGGTTTCTTCCCACAACTATGTGGCCACGGAGACATATACCTGGCCGGACATCGTGGCCAAGGCCGGGTTCGAGCCCGATATGCTGGTACTCATGGATAAGAGCCGCCCGCCCGTGTTCCTTGGTGTGGAAAGCTATCCCTGCCTGACCCTGTTCCTGTGCATCGACTCCCACATCCACTCCTGGCACCCATTCTACGGCCAGGCCTTTGACTTGGTCACGGTCAGCCTCAAGGACCACCTTCCCCTTTTCCAAGGCAAGCGTTTGGCGGACGAACAGCTCATGTGGCTGCCTCCCTATGCCAGGGACATGGACCAGCCCCTGGACAGGGACAAGGAATGGGACGTGGTGTTCGTGGGCCGGGTCGACCCCAAGGTTTCGCCCGAGCGGCACGAGTTCCTGGCCGAACTCAAGGATCGGCTCCCTGGTCTGCACGTGACCCAGGGCGATTACAGAGATTTATTCTCCCGGGCCAAGGTCGTGCTCAATTATGCCGAGCGGGGGGACCTCAACTACCGCGTATTCGAGGCCCTGGGCTGCGGAGCGTGTTTGGTGACGCCCCGCTTGGGGCACGGCCAGGAAGAGCTGTTCACGGACCGGGAAGATGTTTTTCTCTATGACATGGATGATATGGATGGTCTGGTCGGACTCCTGGAAGAAGTATTGGCTGACGAGGGACTGAGGCGCAAGGTCGCGGCGAGCGGCTTGGCCAAGGTGGACCAGGCCCACCGCCTCAGCCACCGCGCCCGCGACCTGACCCATTGGATCCGCTCACAACCGGCCAGTGAATTGGTGGAGACCCGGCGTGCCCAAGCCAAAGCCATTCACGAGCACTACCTCAAACTCATGTATCTGCACCATGCGGAAGCGCTCAAGGGCCATGGCAACGCAGCGGCCTATTTTCGGGCTGCTCAACCGGAATGGGAGGCTCCCCTTGGACCCCAAGCGCCCATCGTGTAAATCCCCGGAAAACCAGTCTCCAACTAGCGACGCTGAATCTGCATCAATACAAAATTACTTCGGACTTTCAGGGAGTTATTTTGCTGTTTCACTTTTTGGAACTGTATTTTTGCGCAGTGTTGCTTTCATATCCGACCATTTTACGGCAAATACCTCTTGCATCTCAGGCAAGAAGCTGGTTAAAATAAAAGAATCTGCAAGGCCGTATTGATCATCCGAGTATTCGGGCGGATCGTCTGTTCAGTCTTGTGGGAACCTTGACCAGAGACATGACAGACGCATGCCACGTTCCCTTTCCGGCCTCATTTTTCTTTCGCATATTGCGCGTGAAGTAGTGCGCCCAATGTTCTTCCCATGCTGATCCCGCTGGTGAGAGGAGTGTCTTGATGTGCACCAACCCCAAACTTTCGGGAGAAACTCATGAGTGAGATCACGAGCGGTTCGCAGGTTTCCTTGCATTATACCGGCACCCTCGACGACGGGACCGTGTTCGACACGTCCCAGGATAAGGAACCCCTCAACTTTACCGTGGGCCAAGGCCAAGTCATTCCGGGCTTTGAGAACGCGGTGATGGGCATGAACGAGGGCGAGGACAAGGAATTCACCGTCCCTCCGGAGGAAGGCTACGGCCAACAACGCGATGAGATGCTGCTCAAGGCGGCCAAGGACGAACTGCCCGAGGGCGTGCAGGTGGGATCGGTCTTGCGTTCCTCGGTCAACGGCCAGGAAATGTTTTTTTCCGTGGTCGAAGCGGACGGCGACGACTTTATTTTGGACGGCAACCATCCCCTGGCCGGGAAAAGCCTCACTTTCGCCATAACTATCGTCAAGGTGTCATAGAAACGACAAGACAAACCGCCAAACTCTCCCCGGGAAATGGACGAAACAAAGATCGGCGACGTGTGCCGAGCCCGTGTTTGAGACCCTTTGGCTGGACCAATCATATTTTGTAAACCCCTAAACATGAGGAAGACGTGATGGTGTATGAAGGTAAAGTGAAGTGGTTCAACGAGTCCAAGGGATTCGGTTTTATCCAACTCGAAGGCAATGACGATGTGTTCGTGCATTTTTCCGCAATCAAGGGTGACGGCTTCAAGACCCTGCAGGAAGGCGCAACCGTCCGCTTCGAGATCGAAAATGGACCCAAGGGCGCTCGGGCCGCCAACGTCGAAGTTGTGTAGCCTCCATTCAACTCTTTGCATGAATAGCCCCTCCCTGGAGGGGCTTTCTTTTCTTGTGCCGTGAATTCGTCCGGGCTGATGGAAAACCTGGGCTCCTCCTGTTTTCGCGTCTGATAACCGGAGGTTTTGCTGGAGTTTCCAACTCAGGTAATATCCAGCAGGGGCAACGTTGTCCGAGCCTCTTGGGCGCGGGGGTGCAGGCCAGGCCCTACGGGATCATGGTTCTTTTTGGCGCGGAGCGCGGCCCGGCGAGAGCTGGTTCCGTAGCAGTAGGCGCATCCCAGCACACATGTGTCGTAGGCCCCGATATCCTCGGAAGGAACGCACCGGCACTTGTTCCGTTGCCCCGGGTCCTTGGTCCGGGGAACCTCCAGGTCAAACGCTTCCCTGATCCAGTCCGGATCAATGCACGGCCCCGGCGCAACGCCGGTGCCGTCCAAATCCTCGCCCATGGCGCAGGACGTGATGGCCATGCCGTTATCCCCGGCGATTGCCGCCAGTTCCGGCGCCAGTTCTCGCATGGACAGGGTCTGCCGGCCAGAATCCCAAATCCTTATTCCGCGTGCCCTGTTCAGCCCTGCCAAGCGTTTTTCCGCCTTGGCGTATGGCGTATACCAACTGACAATCACATGGCGGGTCATGCCGTTGAGTTCCCGGCATATTCGGGAGAATGACCTGACATGATGCTTGGGTGGAGTTGCATCGCCAATCAGAATGGGGTCGTAGCGCCAGCGCAGCTTGTCCGGGCCGAGCAAGCGGCTCACCCCGGCAAAGGTGTCGAGACGCCGCGCCAGGGGAGGAACGCCGGGCTCCAGCATGCGCGGATACCCGTTCAGGGTGTGCAGCATGAGCAGCCGAAGGCCCATGTCCTGGAGCGCTTCCAGCCCGTGCACAAAGGGACGGGGGTTCTTGGTCCACAGGACCATGGCCGTGACGTCTTGGGGGCGGAGGGAGACTTGTTTTGTCTGGGAGGGGTTGAAGGGGTTGACTTTGAGGCAATGTCCCTGGCGCGCCCGGTTGAGGAGCCACGGGCCGTACAGGGCCGGGATGTCCGTGCGGCGGCTGGCGCTGATGATCATCGGAAGCCGAGGCCAAGGAGCCTCACGGGGCGGCCTGCTTCATGCGTTTCAAGAATGCGCCGAACAGCACGGGAATGATGTCCATGGCGTCGTGCATGCGGTGTTCCGCCTCCAGGATGTGCAGCCGGGCGCGGTGGATGCGGGCGAAGCGCAGGCTGTTTTCCACGGGCGCGATTTCGTCGCGCCAGCCATGCACGATTTCAATGTCCGGGCACTTGAGAAAGGGAAAATCTATCCAATGGTAGCCCGGTAAATACAAGGCCGGGGCAAGGGCAAAGATACCCACTACGTTGTCGATTTCCTGGGCAGCGGCCAGGGATACGTACCCTCCCATGCTCGACCCCACGAAAACATAGGGACCGGGAAGGGAAGCGCAACGCTCCTTAAGCATTTCCACGCGCAGATCCGGGTCCTTGGTGGAGGTATAGTC
>QZKZ01000263.1 GCA_004796465.1 Desulfovibrio sp. | reverse complement strand
GGTATATGGGGCATGACGGCTCCTTTGTGATGGGCAAGTGGAAAAGAGAATGGTAGCTGTTGCTGAAAAGGAAATCTAGTTGGAGAAGGCTCTTTACAAGTAGAAAAAAAGATTCTACGTTGCTTCTTTTTTTCAGAAGGAGGCAGGCCATGCCCAGACATTTCCTCAGCATATCCGACTTGGGAAAAGACATCGCCAAGACCATCGTGCTCATGGCCTTGGACATGAAGCGCACCAACTACCGGGGCGACGCCCTTAAGGGGCGAAACGTGGCCATGGTGTTTGAGAAAGCCTCCACCCGTACCCGAGTCTCCTTTGATGTGGCCATCCGCCACCTGGGCGGCCAGACCATCTTCATGACCCCGGCCGAGTCACAATTGGGCCGCAACGAGCCCCTCAAGGACACGGCGCGGGTCCTGTCCCGCTACACCGATTGCATGGTGGTGCGCACATTCGGCCAGGAAAAGCTGGAAGAGCTCGCGCGCTTCAGCTCAGTGCCCGTGGTCAACGCATTGACCGACCGCTACCACCCCTGCCAAGTCATGAGCGACATGCTGACCATTTTCGAACGCAATGAAAATCTTGAGGACGTGCGTGTGGCCTGGGTCGGCGACGGCAACAACATGGCCAACTCCTGGCTCAATGCAGCCGCGTATTTCCCCTTCAGCCTGGCCATGGCCACGCCCGAAGGCTACGACCCCGACCCGGAGGTGGTGGAAACAGCCAAAGCCGCAGGCGCAAAGCTGACAATTTGTCGCGATCCCAAGCAAGCGGTCAAGGGCGCCCACTTCGTGAACACGGACGTGTGGGCCTCCATGGGCCAAGAGGACGAAGCGGAACGGCGCGGCTGGGTCTTTGCCCCCTACCAGGTCAATGACGAGCTCCTGGCCCTGGCTGATCCCGACGTCAAGGTCATGCACTGCCTGCCCGCGCATCGGGGCGAGGAAATCACGGAGCAGGTCATGGAAAGCGACCGCGCCATTGTCTGGGATCAGGCTGAAAACCGGCTGCACATGCAAAAAGCCCTGTTGGCCTGGCTCTTTTCCTAGGCCGCCGGGGAGTCAATACTTCGCCCTGCTGTGGGAGGTTTTTCCGTGAATATTTCGAAGGTTGTGCTCGCCTATTCCGGCGGGCTGGACACGTCCATCATCCTCAAGTGGATCAAGGATACCTACCAGTGCGAGGTGGTCACCTTGACCGCTGACTTGGGCCAGGGCGAGGAATTGGACGGCATCGAGGACAAGGCCCTCAACACCGGCGCGGTCAAGGCCTATGTGGAGGACCTGCAAGAGGAGTTTGCCCGCGATTTCGTGTTCCCCATGTTCCGCGCCGGAGCCCTGTACGAGGGCCGCTACTTGCTCGGCACCTCCGTGGCCCGTCCCTTGATCGCTAAAAGACTGGTGGAGATCGCCCGGGCCGAGGGCGCGCAAGCCATTGCCCATGGCGCTACCGGCAAGGGCAACGACCAGGTCCGCTTTGAGCTGGCCGCTGCCGCCTTGGCTCCTGAGTTGACCACCATCGCTCCCTGGCGCGAATGGAACCTCAATTCACGCAGCGACCTGCTGGCTTACGCCAAGGAAAGCGGCATTCCCGTGCCCGCGAGCCGGGCCAAGCCCTATTCCATCGACCGCAATCTGCTCCATTGCAGTTTCGAGGGCGGTGAATTGGAAGACCCCTGGACCGAACCCGGCCCCGGTGCCTACGCCATGACGGTCCCTGTGACCCAAGCCCCGGACGAGCCCGAGGAAATCCTTATCTCCTTTGACCACGGCGATCCCGTGGCCATCAATAACAAAAGAATGAGCGCAGCCGACATCATGCACGAGCTGAACCGCCTGGGCGGCAAGCACGGCATCGGTCGCATCGATATGGTGGAGAACCGTTTCGTGGGCATGAAATCCCGGGGCGTATACGAAACCCCGGGCGGCACCGTGCTGTTCCATGCCCGCCGAGATCTGGAAGGCGTGTGCCTGGACCGCGAAGCCATGCACCTGCGCGATTCCCTGATCACCAAATACGCGGAATGCGTGTACTACGGCTTCTGGTACGCGCCGGAACGCGAAGCCCTGCAAGCGCTCATGGACAAGACCCAGGAACGGGTCACCGGCAAGGTCCGCCTTCACCTCTACAAGGGCAACGTGATCCCCCTGGGCCGCACCTCGCCGTATTCCCTGTACGACGAAGACTTGGCCACCTTCGAGGCCGACCAAGTCTACGACCAAGCTGACGCCGCCGGCTTCATCCGCCTTCAAGGCCTGCGCCTGAGGGCATGGTCTGCTAAGGCTCGGAAAGAAGAGTAACGTCAAAGGATTACGTCAAAGGATAACGGCGTATGGTTTGCGGGCTTTGCCCGTTACGGCGACGTCAACGGATAACGGCAACGTCGCAGGGGGCTCTGCCCCCTGCACCCCCGCAAGGGCATGATGCCCTTGACCCCATTTAGGGTATAGGACATTGGGCCGGGTGAGGATGGACTCACGTGGCCCATTTTGTCTCTATTAAAGAGAGTTGCTGGAGGTCGTACTTGTCGGAAGCTACGGAAAAGAGCATGATCCAAAAGAAACCACCTTGGTTTGGCGCAGGCTCGGAAAAGCGATAGCTTTCCCGAGCCTGCGCCAAACCCAGATGGGGTCAAGGGGGTCACCCCCTTGCGGGGTGTGGGGCAGAGCCCCACGACTTTACTCCGTTGACGTTGCCGTTATCCGTTGACGTTATTTTTTGACGTTGCCTCAAAGGAGCAGAGCATGGCTGAGAAAAAGATGTGGGGTGGCAGGTTTGAGGGGTCTGTGGACCCTGTGTTTGAGGAGTTCAGCCAGTCTGTTTCTTTTGATCGCGAATTAGCCTTGGTTGACATCGCGGGTTCGCGGGCGCATGCGCGGGTGATCCATCGGGCAGGGATACTCAGTGTAGAGGAATTGGCCGCGGTGCTTGGCGGCTTGGACGCTGTGGAGCGGGAGATTCGCGAGGGCGAATTCGTGTGGCGTCAGGATATGGAAGACGTGCACATGAATGTGGAGCACCGGCTTACTGAACTGATCGGCGACGCCGGGAAAAAGCTGCACACGGGCCGCAGCCGCAATGATCAGGTGGCGCTTGATTTCCGGTTGTACACTGCCGAGCGCTTGGAGGCGTGGCATAAGGGGCTGAAGGACATGATAGCGGCCTTGGCTGAGCAAGCGGAAAAGCATGTGGACACCATGCTGCCGGGGTGCACGCATTTACAGCCTGCCCAGCCCGTGAGCTTGGCCCAGCATCTGTTGGCCTACGCATGGATGTTCCGCCGGGATTTCGACCGGATCAGTGATTGTTTGGAGCGGGTGCGGGTGTCGCCCTTGGGCGCGGCGGCCCTGGCTGGAAACACCTTGGGCCTGGACCCGGCCGAGTCGGCCCGGGAAGTGGGATTTATCCGCTCGTTCGCCAACAGCATGGACGCGGTGTCTGACCGGGACTTCGCCTTGGAGGCTCTGTTTACGGCGTCCCTGGTAATGATGCACCTGAGCAGATTGTGCGAGGAGGTCATCTTGTGGGCCTCGCCGCGTTTCGGATTCGTGGGCCTGCCTGACGCCTATGCCACGGGGTCTTCGATCATGCCCCAGAAAAAGAACCCGGACGCTGCAGAACTGATTCGCGGCAAGACCGGGCGGGTGTATGGGGCGCTGGTGGGTTTGCTCACCGTACTCAAGGGTTTGCCCCTGACCTATAACCGGGATTTGCAGGAAGACAAGGAGCCGTTCTTTGATACGGACCGGACCGTGAGCGCGAGTCTGGCCGTGGCGGCGCCAATGGTGGCCATGCTGGATTTCCGGACCGAGCGCATGTCCCGGGCTGTGGGCGAGGGTTTTCTCAATGCCACGGAATTGGCCGATTATCTAGCGGCGAGGGGAGTGCCTTTTCGCGAGGCCCACGAGGTGTCGGGCAAGGCTGTGGCCCTGGCCGAATCCCGGGGCGTGCGGTTGGAAGAACTCGAGTTGAGCCAGTTGCAAGGTCTGTCTCCACATATTGAAGCGGACGTGTTCACTGCCCTGGACTATGCCACGGCCGTGGCCAGGCGCAATGCACCGGGCGGCACGGGACCCGAGGCCGTGCGCGCCCAATTGGACGAATTGTGCCGGTGGCTGAAAGCCCAAACCCCGTCCTGATCCCCACCTGAAATTGAGGAGTCTCCATGGCTGACAGCGCCACCTATGCCCGCATGCTGCGATCCGGGCATCTCTTGCGGGCGCGGGCCATGGACAATATGGTTCGGCTCTTGGGCCTCGGTCCTGGAGACAAAGTCCTGGACGTGGGCTGCGGCATCGGCTTGGTCACGGGGCTGCTTGCCGGAGCCGTGGGCGGGCAGGGCTTGGCCCTTGGCCTGGACATGTCCTGGGACCTGGTAGCCATGGGACCGGAAACAGCGGCGGCAGGCACGGGGGGAACGGCTTTTGTGCAGGGCGACATGGACCACCTGCCCATTGCCACGGGCTCATTGGACGGGCTGCTGAGCGTGGATTGCGCGGGCTATCCCGTGCGCGGCGGCAAGCAGGGCCTGCAAAACATGTTGGCTGAGTTTTGCCGGGTGCTCAGGCCCGGGGGAACCTTGGCCCTGGCCGGATGGACCTCCCAAGTGCTGCTGCCGGGGTATCCGGAACTTGAAGCAAGGCTGAACGCCACTTGTCAAGGGCTCGCGCCCTATAGGCGGGGTATGGACCCGGAGCTTCATTTTTTACGTGCGTTGGCGTGGTTACGGCAGGGGGGCATGGCCGAGCCGCGCATGCAGGCCATTACGGACAGTCTGCAAGGACCGCTCTCGCCTGAGCTACGCCAGGCCTTGCTCGATCTCTTGTGGATGCGCTGGGCCGGATCGGTTGATGAACTTTCGGCGAAAGAACGTAAGGAATACGAGGCCATAACACACCCTGAATCGCCGAGGAATATCCTGGACCAGGAAGGCTATGCCGCCCAGTTCACGTATACGGCCTTTTTCGCGGAAAACCGTGACACAACCGTGGCTTCGGTGTAAGAGAGGTGAGATGACGGTTGACAAACCCGCGCGCGGGTATAGAAAATATGGGTTGGGCACATTTTTGTCCCGTGCGGGGACAAGGGCTGGCTAGGGCACAACCCGCAACGAAAAAGTGGCGGAAGCGTATAGGAGTCGAACCTACCGGCGAGTGTTACCCCGCCCACTGGATTTGAAGTCCAGGCGCCACACCGGTGACGATACGCTTCCCTGAATTGCCGGAAAAGAAAAAGTACCAGCTTTGCCAAACGAGTTCAACACCATGCGGGCAGCGCATTGACGAGGTATTGCGCTGGGCCGCGAATCATACGTCCTGACCCTGCCCCTTGGAGCAGGCCCGAGCTTCTGCGAGGACGCCACACGCACACGGAGGACACCGAGTGAATCAGTTCACCAAAAATATTCTGCTGTGGATCACCATCATCATGGTCGTGGTGATCCTGGCCCAAATGTTCACCAATAACCAAGCCGGCCAGGGCGCCATCGCCTACAGCGAATTCTTGAGCATGGTGGAGTCGGGTCAGATCGATTCCGTCACCATCCAAGGCAATGAAGTGACCGGGGATACCCGTTTAGCCGAGGGCGTGCAAAGGGTCAGCACCTATGCGCCCGACGATCCCAATCTCGTGGAAAAGCTTCTCGAAGCCGGGGTCAGCGTGACCGCCTCGGGCGAGGAAGAAACCAGCCTGTTCATGACCATCCTGGTCTCGTGGTTTCCCATGCTGCTGCTCATCGGCGTGTGGATCTTCTTCATGCGCCAGATGCAGGGCGGCGGGGGCAAGGCCCTTTCATTCGGCCGCTCCCGCGCCAGGCTGGTCAACCAGGAGCATGCCCGGATCACCTTCGAGGATGTGGCCGGGGTTGACGAAGCCAAGGACGAGCTGTCCGAGGTGGTGGAATTCCTGTCCGATCCCAAGAAGTTCACCCGCTTGGGAGGGCGCATCCCCAAGGGCGTGCTGCTCGTGGGCCCTCAGGGCACAGGTAAGACGCTGCTGTCCCGTGCCGTGGCCGGAGAGGCTGGAGTCCCCTTCTTTTCCATATCCGGTTCGGACTTTGTGGAGATGTTCGTGGGCGTGGGCGCGGCCCGGGTCCGCGACCTGTTCACCCAGGGCAAGAAAAACGCGCCCTGCCTCATCTTTATCGATGAAATCGACGCCGTGGGCAGGCAACGCGGCGCAGGACTGGGCGGCGGCCACGACGAGCGCGAGCAGACCCTGAACCAACTGCTCGTGGAAATGGACGGTTTCGAGTCCAACGAGGGCGTTATCCTGATCGCGGCCACCAACCGGCCCGACGTGCTTGATCCCGCGCTGCTCAGGCCGGGCCGCTTTGACCGCCAAGTGGTGGTGCCCACTCCGGACCTCAGGGGACGTGAGCACATTCTGTCCGTGCACAGCCGCAAGACTCCGCTGTCCGCCGACGTGAACCTGGCGACCATTGCCCGCGGAACCCCGGGCTTTTCCGGCGCGGACCTGGAGAACCTGGTCAACGAGGCTGCCCTGCACGCGGCCAAGATGAACAAGGACCAGGTGGACATGGAGGACTTTGAGCAGGCCAAGGACAAGGTGCTCATGGGCAAGGAACGGCGCAGCCTGATCCTGTCCGAGGAAGAGAAAAAGACCACGGCCTACCACGAAGGCGGGCATGCCCTGGTGGCCAAGCTCTTGCCCGGCACGGATCCCGTGCACAAGGTGACCATCATTCCGCGCGGCCGCGCCTTGGGCGTGACCATGCAATTGCCAGAGGACGACCGCCACACCTTCAGCCGCCAGTTTCTGGAGAACAACTTGGCTGTGCTGCTCGGCGGCAGGGCCGCTGAGCAACTGGTGCTTAACCAGATGACCACGGGCGCGGGCAACGACATTGAGCGCGCCACCGGCACCGCGCGGAAAATGGTCTGCGAATGGGGCATGAGCGAGGCCCTGGGGCCGCTCTCCCTGGGCGACAAGCAGGATGAAATCTTCATTGGCCGCGACCTCGGCCATTACCGCAATTATTCCGAGGACACCTCACGGCTTATTGACGCGGAAATCAAGCGTTTAGTCGAGGAGGCGCTGAAAAAGGCCGAGACCCTGCTCACTGATAATATCGATGTCCTGCACAAGGTGGCCGAGGCTCTGCTGGAGCGCGAGACCCTTACCGGCGAGGACATCGACACCTTGATGCGCGGTGACGACTTGCCCCCTTTTAACGGTCCCACCGGAGCCGGTCCTGGTGGTTCGCGCGGCTCCGGCGGTGGGTATTCGCCCAAACCGGGCGCACCTCGCGATGACCATGGCCGGTCCTCGGATTCAGAGGATAATGGCCCCGGATTTTCCGTGGACGAGGACCCCTATCCGGGCAACCAGTAGCCATGCCAGTGCCGGTTCGATGGGATCTGGGCCAGGGGCGGGAGTTGGGGCCGTCGCCGTATATGGTCATGGCCGTGATCAACACCACCCCGGACTCCTTTTATGACGGGGGGCTGAATGAGGATGCAGCGCAAGCTTCCCGGTCCATTGCCGAGGCCCTGGATTCCGGGGCCGCGATAATTGACGTTGGAGGCGAGTCGACCCGGCCCGGGGCGCGCGAAGTCAGCGCCGAGGAGGAGAAGGCGCGGGTCCTTCCTGTTGTGGAAGCGGCGGTTCAGGCCTGTCAATCTCGTGTTGAGGACGATGCAGCTCCACGATCCGCGGTTTCCGTTGACACCTCCAAGGCCGAGGTGGCCGAGGCGGCCCTTGACGCGGGCGCGAGTATTGTCAACGATGTCTCGGCCTGCCGCTTTTCTCCGCTGCTCCTTGACGTGCTGGCGGAGCGTAAACCCGGGTACGTGCTCATGCACAGCCTGGGGCGGCCCGAGACCATGCAGGATGATCCCAAATACGATGACGTGGTGGCGGAAGTGGGGGCGTTTTTCGAGGACAAGCTGAATATGCTGGTCAGGGCCGGATTGCCCGAGGAACACATTGTCCTGGACCCGGGCATTGGATTCGGCAAGACCCTGGAGCACAACCTGGCCTTGCTGCGGGGAGTTGAGGACCTGCAACGGTTCGGCAGGCCCCTGCTCGTGGGTTTGTCCAACAAATTCTTGTGGGGACAACTCCTAGGCCTGGAAGTGCATGAACGGGCAATCGCCACCATGGCCGCGACAAGCGTCATGTATGCCAAGGGCGTGACCATCCACCGGGTGCATGAACCCAAACACGCGGCCCAGGCTTTGGTCGTGGCCCGAGCGCTGATGTGATCCGGCCGTAAAGGGAAGTACGGACCTAACGCCATGTTCGAATTGTTCGGAGTCAGCCTGGGGTGGCGCGACATCCTCGACATCTCCATTGTCACGGTCATCCTGTACCGGGTCATCCTCCTGGTTCGGGGCACGCGGGCCGTGTCCGTGGTCTACGGCCTGCTGCTTCTGGTCTTGTTCTACTTCATTTCCGAGGCACTGGGCCTGTACACGCTGAACTGGCTTCTGGCCAACTTCCTGGGCTCCATCTTCCTGGTGGTGGTGATTCTGTTCCAGCAGGATATCCGCAAGGCCTTGTCCGTGGTGGGGGCTGGCCGCTTCTGGCGGCGCGATTCCGTGCACGAGGAGGTCCTCAACCAACTGGTGGCGGCCATGGTCGCCCTGGCCAAGGGCCGCATCGGCGCGCTGGTGGTCATAGAAAAGAGCGTGCCCCTGGGCGACGTCACGGAACGGGGCGTGGTCCTGGGCGCCAAGGTGAGCAAGGATCTGCTCATGACAATATTTTACCCGAGCACGCCCCTGCACGACGGCGCCGTGATCATCAAGGACGATGAGATAACCGCGGCAGCCTGCATCTTGCCGCTGTCCACGGGAATGACCCATCGCAGCGACTTGGGCACGCGGCACAGGGCCGCCCTGGGCATCACCGAGGAGACCGACGCCGTTGCGGTTATCGTGTCCGAGGAACGGGGCGAGATGTCCGTGGCCATCAATGGCCGTTTAACCGCAAGTTTGGACGAGGTGCGCCTCAAGCGGGTACTTCGCAACGCCATGGAGAGATAAGTGCGGGTCAGTTGGCAACATTTTCTCCTTGCCCTGGCCTTGGCCATGATCGCTTGGTACTTTGTGTCAGGCCGGGAAATGGTCGAGTCCTGGGTCGAGGTGCGCATCCAGCGCTCGGGAATGGCCGAGGATTTGGTCATCCGCGACCCGGGCCTGCCCAACACGGTCAACGTGCTGGTACGCGGCCCCAAGGGGCTTTTGCGCAGTCTGGACGTCCGCGCCTTGGACTACTCCCTGGACTTGTCCGGGCTCACACCGGGCAGCAATGTGCTCTCCCTGGACAAGGAAGATCTACCCTTTCCCTATACCTTTGAGATATTGGAAATCGACCCTGCCCTGATCCAATTGGACGTGGAAAAACTCACACGCCGCGTTGTCCCGGTGGAGGCCCAGTGGAACGGCACCATTCCCGAGGAGTACTGGCTGGTTTCGAAGAGTGTGGAGCCTGCCTTGGTGACCGTGCAAGGCCCCGAGGCCGTGGTGGAGTCCCTGGAGTCCATTCCCGCGCGCATGATCCAGGTGGAGGACGGCACTCAGCCAGTGGTCCAGGAAGTGACTCTGGACGCGCCCCAAGAACTGGAAGTGACGCCCGGGGCGGTGACCGTGACCCTGGACATTGCCGTGCGCACCGAGGAATGGTCGCCCATGGTCCGCGTGGAGGTGCATAATCTCTCGGATTATGAAGTGGTGTCCGTGGTTCCGGAGCGGGTGCGCATGCATTTTGCCTTGCCCGTGACCTTGTCCGACGACCCCGAGGTGGCCGATTCCATCCATGCGCGGACCGTGGTCGGCCGTTTGCGTACACCTGGCGAGCATGCGGTGGTGCTTACCGATGTTTTGCCTGAAGGCGCACGGTTTATCGCCTTTGAGCCGGAAAGCGTGGTCGTGGCTCTGGGCGAGGAGAGGGTGGAAGAACAGACCTTTTCCGTGCCCGTGACCCTGGATAACCGGTCCGGTCTCTCCGTGGCCTCGGTAGTCCCGGACACGGTCCTGGTCCATGTCCAGGTGCCCGTGTCCATGGCGCGGCGCGAAATCACGTCCACGCTCATGGAAGCCAAGGCCTTTATTCCGGCCGGAACCGTGGCCGGGACTCATGTCCTTGATATACGGGGCGTTGTGCCCGAGGGGGCACAAGTGATCTCCGTGGAACCCCAAGAAGTGGAAATCCGGCTGGAGCAGTAACCAGCCGGTTACGTTTGCCATTCGCAACACAAGGTGTGGTTTTATGACGAAACGGTTGTTTGGAACGGACGGATTGCGCGGACAAGTCAACATCTTTCCCATGCAGCCCGAAGTGGCGTTGCGCTTGGGATTGGCCGCGGGCACATACTTCCGCAACGGCGCCAAGCGCCACAGGGTGGTCATTGGCAAGGACACGCGGCTCTCGGGATACGTCTTTGAGACCGCGCTCACCTCCGGGTTGTGCGCCGCAGGCATGGATGTGTTTCTCGTGGGCCCCATGCCCACCCCTGCTATTTCCTTTCTCACCCGCAACATGCGCGCGGACCTGGGCGTGGTCATTTCCGCGTCCCACAACCCTTTTATGGACAACGGCATCAAGTTCTTTGACCGTCAAGGCTTCAAGCTGCCGGACGAGGTCGAGGAAACCATTACCGAGATGGTGATGCAAGAAAAAGGCGACTGGGACTACCCCGCGCCCGAGGAAGTGGGCCGGGCCTTCAAAATCGCGGACAGCCCGGGCCGCTATATCGTGTACCTCAAGAACAGCTTTCCCCCGCACCTGACCCTGGACGGGATGCACATTGTGCTGGATTGCGCCCATGGGGCCACGTACAAGGTCGCGCCGCTCATCTTCGAGGAGTTGGGGGCCAAGGTGACCAAGATCGGAGCCGAGCCCGACGGCCTGAACATCAACCGCCAGTGCGGTTCTCTCTACCCAGAGGTCGCCGCGCATCAGGTGCGCGAACTGGGCGCGGACATCGGCATCGCCTTGGACGGCGACGGCGACCGCTTGATCGTGGTTGACGAGACCGGCCACATCCTGGACGGCGACCAGATCATGGCTCTGTGCGCCATGGACCTTATCGAGCGGGACCAACTGCCGGACAAGACCCTGGTGGCCACGGTCATGAGCAACATGGCCTTGGAAG
>QZKZ01000259.1 GCA_004796465.1 Desulfovibrio sp. | reverse complement strand
CTTGGCGTCCATTGGCGGTTTTGTGGCCTCCAACGACGAAACCATCATGGACTACATCCGGCACAGCTCCAAATCCCTGATTTTTTCCGCGGCCTTGCCGGCCATGAACGCGGCTGCTGTACTCGCCTGTTTGGACATTGTCGCTGCCGAGCCGGATCGGATGCACCGGCTGTGGGAACTGACCAACCAAGCGAAAAAGCGCCTTGATGAAATGGGTTTGGTCACGGGCCAAGATGGTTCGCCAGTGATTTCCGTGCTCGTTGGCGAGGAGGCCAAGGCCGACGCTCTGGTGAGGGACCTCTTTGCCAGGGGCGTCTACACCCAGCCCGTGCTCTACCCTGTCATGCCCAAATCCCGCGCGCTGCTGCGTTTGACCTTCATGGCCACCCATGAAGATGGTCATGTGAATGCCGTGTTGGAAGCCCTGGAGGAACTGGCCGAGAAACACGCCATTCGCGCCAAGGACCTGGGGCCGGAGCAAAGCCGACCTTTTCTCGTGAATCCGGCTGATTCGACTTTTCCCGCGTCAACCGGGTGCGCTTCTTCTTAACCCCACAGGAGATTCTGGGATGCGTGGCCAAGCCAAATCCGAAACCCGGCCCGCCAATGCCAAGGGGTCTTCCCGTGGCGGGGCAAGGGAGGCGGAAAAGGAAAAACCAGTTTCCGCAGGTAATAACGGTAAAGGAAACACCCCGTCCCCGTCCGTGAACGAACCCATTATCCGGGTGGAAGACCTGACCAAGGAGTTCCAGACGGGCAGCGAAGTGATCAAGGTCCTGCGCGGCGTCAACCTGAGCGTGAACCCCGGGGAGATGTTGGCGATCATGGGGCCTTCGGGCATGGGCAAGTCCACGTTTCTGTTCATCCTGGGCCTGTTGCAGCCCGCCACTGGCGGCAAGTACATGGCCAAGGGCCGCGATGTGTTCGCCATGAACCGCAGCGATCAAGCCAGGTTCAGGAGGCGTTTCGCCGGTTTTGTGTTCCAGAGCTGCAACTTGTTTGAACACACCACGGTCTACGAGAATTTGGAATTTCCCCTGATCTACGCCGGAGTGCGCCGCAAAGACCGCGACCCCATGATCCAGGA
The DNA here is from genome assembly GCA_004796465.1 of Desulfovibrio sp. Classification (GTDB taxonomy): domain Bacteria; phylum Desulfobacterota; class Desulfovibrionia; order Desulfovibrionales; family Desulfovibrionaceae; genus MADRE1. The sequence goes on along the minus strand of QZKZ01000259.1, from coordinate 2,822 downwards.
GGCCCTGGAACGGGTTAATCTGACCCATCGGCTGCACCATCCGGCCAACCGCCTTTCAGGCGGCGAGCAGCAACGCGTGTCCATTGCCAGGGCCCTGGTCAACCGACCTGAGATCATTTTCGCTGACGAACCCACGGGCCAGTTGGACCGCAACCATGGCAACCTGGTCATGGACCACTTTCACGAATTCATTGCCGACCAACAGTCGTCCATGGTCCTGGTGACCCACGATCCGGACGTGGCCGACCGCTGCACCCGAGTCGTGCATCTGCGCGACGGAGTATTGCACTCGCAAGCCCAACTGGCCGCTGAGGAGATTGATCGGGCCGGATAATCGTGTTACGGCCTCGAATACTTACATAAGCCGTGTGCCTGGATGGGGATCCCGGGCCTGGGATTGTTTCGGCAATTGTTCAGCATACTTGTTTTCTTGCAGGAAGCGTCGCGCATCAGGCGTATGCCGTCACCTCATAACGTTGTCCATACACGGGGTTTGTCCATGAGAGCCGCCATAGTCGCCAGAGTTGCTTTGATTGTTTGTTTCGTGATCACTGCTTTGCCCTTTGCGGCCATGGCTCAGGTGGATGAAGAGCCGGTGATGCGCGCGGGCGGACCTGTTGAAGGCATGCTCGACTTCGAGTCTTGTGTGCGCTTGGCCTTGCACCAGTCGCCCTACTTCATCAACAGCGGCATGCAGATCGAAATGCGCCGTCTGGAAGAAGATGACGCCATGTACGACATGCTGCCCGACATTCACATCACGTCGAGCTACGTGGTGCACGACCCAGCCACGAACCGTGACAACCCAGTGCGCATGGGCTTTTCCATGAACAATTACGACCCGTTCACCGCGTATTTTGAGGTGCAAGCGCGTGAGCTCATGACCCGCCTTGCTGTCCTCGGCCACTTGAACGCCCTTTCAGATGGGATTTACGAGGTGGCCAAGGTGTACCTCAAGCTGAACACCCTCAGCCGCACCGCGGCGTTTCAGGATGAACTCATCGCCCTGGCCGAGCACAAGGGGGAATACGTACACAACCGCATTGACAGCGGCGGCGCCACGCCCTTGGACGCCAGGATCGTGGAGCAGGAAATCGAACTGGCCCGTTTGGAGCGTGAGCAGATCCGCATCAGCCAGTCCGCGCTCCTGGACTCCATCAAAAGCTTGCTCGGCGTTCCTGTGGAACAGAATCTTGAGCTGGACATCCAAGATGCCGACATGCAAGTCATGGGCGGTTTTGATCCTTACGCCATGGAGTTGGCCGAGGTGCGCGCCAATTCCATTGAACTCAAGGTGTCCGAATATACTCAAGAGTTGCAGGAATACAACGTGCAAATGGCCTACGCTCGCTATATTCCTTCGTTTACAGCGGGGGTGTCCTCGGCTGACGCCATGGAAGGCGGCGCGGATTGGTACGTTAGTGTGGGAGCGTCAACCCCTTTGTGGGATTGGGGGGAGCGTGCCCGAAACGTGACCCGCGAAAAGAACCGCTTGGCCACTTTGTTGGCCGAGGAGGAAATGGTCACCCTTGATCTGGACAGCAGTTGGCGGGCAGCCCTTTCCGACATGAACAGCGCGTCCACCTCCTTGCAACTGGCCAGGGCCAGGGCCGAACTGGCAGGCCTGAAACGCCGTCAAGGAGAGATCAGCTACCACGCCGGCACCATCACCTTTCCCGAATACCTGGAAACCATTGAGGCCTATTTCGAGGCCCAAAAGGATGTGCTGAACAATGAGTTGGACTACTCCTTGGCGATGCTCAACCTGCGCCATCTTTCCGGGCATTTGTACACCAGCTTTGTTGACGCCCGTCTGTATTAGACCTTGATACGGCCGGTGCCGCGACCAACTGGCCGCGGCCCCGGCTTTTCCCGCACCGGCATGGAAACCAGGCTTGGTCCTTTTTCCAGTTTTATATTATAGATACGCCCCCTAGGGCCTCCAGCATGATTTCATCCCCCCAGGCAAACATAAGGCTCCCCCATGTTCTTCGGGATTCGGCCATCGTCGCCCTCCTGTCCCTGGGCGTATACGTGGTGGCCCATTGGCAGGCCCTGAATTCGTATTTTGTTGTGGCCAACGACGTACGGCAGCAGCTTTTCTGGATGCAGGCCTGGTGTGATCCCGCCTTGTTTCCTCCAGGCGGCCTGCTTACGGACTACAGCCGCCAATACGTGCCCTGGGGCGTGCAAGGGCTGTTTTGGCTGGGAACCCGGGGCATGGACCCCTTGTGGTTCAGCAAGATTCTCACTGGACTATTGTACGCGGCCACGGGCGTGGGGATGTATCTCCTGGGCCGGAGGGCAGGGGGCAGGGCGGGCGGTTTCGCTTGCGCGGCAGTATTCTGGTGCATGCCCTTTTTCCTCTACCGCATATCCGGCGCCCTTTCCCGGGGATTCGGGCCACCCCTGCTCGTGATGTTCTGGGCGGGCTGGGCCTGGCGAAATACGCGGGTCATGGCCGTGTCCCTGCTGCTCCAGGCTCTGTGCATACCCTACATCTTCTTGCTCTGCGGCTTGGCCTCGGGTGTGGCGTGGCTGGGATCAATGACTTTGGGCAGGACACGCCGGGCATGGCGCGCGGTATTTCCTGCCAAGATATGGCATTTTGTGGTCTTGGGCTTGTCCGCAGTGTTGGTGCTCCTGTTTCGGAACTCCTATTCCCAGGCTGGTTTCGGCCCCTTGGTGGACCGCGCGGCCATGGCGGGCAGACCCGAGTTCGGCCCCTTGGGCCGGTATGCGGTCACTGACGCTCCCTCACTGCTGTTCGAGTTGGTGGCGCGGCCCTTGGAGCGGCTGGCCCCGTTTCATGAGAACAAGGT
>QZKZ01000161.1 GCA_004796465.1 Desulfovibrio sp. | reverse complement strand
TCCTTGTACAGCTTGAGATCTCGGTACTTCTCGGGCAAGGCGAGAAAGGCTTGCTCCGCCTTGGCAAAGTCCTGGTTCTTGTAGAACCTGAGTCCTTCCTCGTACAGGGCGAACTCGTCCTGCAACTCTTCGAACCTGTCTTCATCGTACGCCGTATAAATGGTGATGGGCCTTTCCTTGCCCTTGACCCGCACCGTATCGACTTCCTGGAAAAAATAGGTGTCCGCGCAGGCCCTGGCTATGGTCTCGCTGACAATGACCTCCAGGCCGTAGAACTTGGTAAGCCCCTCCAGACGCGATGCGAGGTTCACGTTGTCGCCGATGATGGTGTAGTCGAACAGATCATCCGAGCCCATGTTGCCCACGTGCACGGTCCCGCAATGCACGCCAACTCCCATGGCAATCTTGAGCCCGAACTGTTCCTTGAACGTTTCATTGAGCAGGGCCAACTGCTTGTGCATGCCCAGGGCCGCCCGTACGGCCCCTGCCTGGTGGTCCGGGGTGTCCAGGGGCGCATTCCAAAAGGCCATCATGGCGTCGCCGATGAACTTATCCAGGGTGCCGTTGGTGTGGATGATCTCCTGGGTCATGGGCGTGAAATAGGCGTGCAGCAGTTCGCTGATCTGGTTGGGAGACAAGGTCTCGCTTATGCTGGTAAAGCTTCGGATGTCCGAGAACAGGATGGAGACTTCCTTTTCCTCGCCTGTGAGGGTCAGCTTATCAGGCTCCTTGACCACTTGCTCCACAACCGCTTTGGACACGTAACGGGAAAAAGCGGAATGGAAAAAGCGCTTTTCCGACTCCTCGCGCCAAAACTTTAAGAGCGTAAGCATGACAAAGTTTCCCGCCAGGGTCATGGTGGGATACAAAGGCGAGATGACCACCCGGTGTTCGGTCATGGACCAAAATGAACTGTGGATCACTATGTAGCCCACGAAACTCAAGGGCACCAAGCTCCAAATGGCCTTGGCCCAATGCTTGACTACAATGGAGAGGAACACCAATACCACGGTCAGGGTCAGGAACTCATACCAGGTAAGCAAGGCCTGATCGAACTCCCCAGCAAAAGTCAGGAAAGAATCCCAGCTCATGGAAGAGGAAAAAAAGGAAAACAAGCGGAGCATGGGATACAGGGACATGATCGCCACCTGAGGCAGCCAGCATCCAAGAATAACCCAGGCAATGGGCAATATGTTCCAGATGCTTTTGTCCCAAGTAAGGAGCAATGTCGACAGAACACCTGCCACAACTATCATGACCCATTCCGCGCCCTTGGCCCAGTGGGGCCGAGACAGGAAGTCCCGCTGCACAATGTTGTCCACAATGGTCGCGTGTACTTCCACACCTGGAATGACAGATGCCAGCGGAGTGGACCGAATATCCTTGAGTCCCGAGGCCGAGGTGCCGATGAATACGATCTTCCCCGCGATTTCCTCGGGCTCCACCGTTTGATTGAGCACATCCACAGCGGAAATGTAGGTAAAGGTCCTCGCGTTGCCCCGGTAATTCACCACCATCTCCCCTTCCCGGGTGACGGGAATCCGGGTGTTCCCCACGATGATGTACTCCACGTCGCCGGTCCGGGCGTCAATGGTTACCTGGTTGTCGGATACAGCGGTCATATAGGCTGCCAGGGCCAAGCTGGGGTAATACTTCTCTTGGAACCTGATCAGCAGCGGCGTTTGCCGGATGATGCCGTCCGGATCGGGCCGGGTGGTGATGAAGCCTTGGGAGCCCACGGCTTCGGCCAGCACCGGAGTGTTGCACACAACCCCGGGCGCTTCAAAAAAAAAGGGAGTCAACTCCTCCATCCCCAGGGCCTTGAGCTCCACGATTTTGACGGAGTGCAACGCGCACCCCCGGGCCTCAAGTGCGCCCTGCTCCGAATCCACCTCAAAATTGAAGTCATTGCCCAGGACAAAGGGACCATCAGCCAAAACGTCGGCCATAATCTGGTCATTGTCCAGCAAGGTGTCCCTGGGTACGTCCGCAGGAAACGTGAAATCCAGGTCAACGCCAAGGTCCCTGAGCATTTCTTCCTGCAACACGCGCAGTGACGTGCGGTCTTCCTCAGCAAACACGATGTCCGTGGCCACGCTGGCCGCGCCGTAAGCCTTGAGCGTAGCGAGAAGTACGGCAACGCGGTAGCGGGGCCAGGGCCACTGCCCGACCTCGCGCAAGGAGCGCTCATCAATATCAACGATCACGGGCACACCGGAGTGCTCGGAAGAATGGGTTTCTTCGACCATGAGGTCATAAATGTTGTTGTTCTGGCGCTGAAAAAAGTTGGGCTGGTGGAGATAGAGGTAGCTCATGGCCATGGTGAAAGCTAGGCCGGCAAGCACCATGAGCACACGCCCTTTAACTATTTTCGACCAGATTCCGGCAAGGGAGACACTCATGGCGTATTTCCTGTGGTTTCCATGCGAAGCTGTCCTTTTCCAGGGGCATGGGGACTTCTATAGCAAGGGCTCGGGAAAAAACAAAGGGGGGCTCGGGGCATAGCGCCGCTGAAGAACTCCAGCCCACCCTACTCACCGGGCTCTCCAGGCGGCCTGGTCTTCCAGCGCCGATGCATCCAGAACCACTGCTCAGGACGCTTGCGTACAAAGCTTTCCATGGCTTGGGTATAGAACCGGGCCACTGCTTCAATGCGCTGTTTCACGCTGCCCGCCAGTTCCTGTGTGTCCAGAAACTCGCCAATATACAGGGTATACCGCCCGCCCTTTTCCCGGGCCATAACCAAGGGCACCACCAGGGCCTTGGTTTTCACCGCCAACATGGCCGGCCCACGGTTCACTGCCGCGATCTTGCCTAAAAAAGGGAGAAAAAGAGCTTCCTTTTCCATGCAGTTATGATCAACAAGAAACGCCGCAATGCCGTCTCCCTGGCGCAAACGATCCACCACAACTTTGGAAGCCCGACGATGCTCCACCACCCTGACCTTGGGCAAGGTACGCAGATGGATCATGAGTTCGTTGAGGGCCTTGTCCTTGTTGCGGCGCATGATCACCAGTTTGTCCGACCGGAGCTTGTGCCCGACAACCCCGCACATCATCTCCCAGGAGCCGTAATGGCCCGTGGCCGCGATTATCGGCCCCTTATGGTTGTCAAAGCGATCGTAGAGCCCGGGGTCGGCAATGGTGACCCTGGCGTCGATGAAGGCGTCATCCACGTAGCGGAGCCGGACAATGTCCAGAAAGGACTTAAAGGAATTGATGAAGCTGGCCTTGGCGATACGCTCGGCCTGATCCGGCTCGCATTCCAGGCGTTCGGCCACGGCCTGGGTGGCCAAGCGCCGCCTGGAACCGACCACATGCCATACGAACCAGCCCAGCACCAAGCCGAGACCAGCCAAACCACGATTCCCCAGCCTGGCCAAGAGCCAGGCCAACGCCTTGTACATGGAAAGCTTCACAAACGGATCCTGGAATACAAGGAAGCGAACTGGGACTGGCTGTAAATGGTCATGCGGTTGGAGAACCAGCTCAATCCCTTGTGGGGCCGCACCTCCAGCCGGGATATGGCCAGGGGGTTGCTTCCCTTGCGCACGGCGCCGCGTTTGGTGGTGAACAAGAGTTCAAACCCAGCTGCTTGTGCGGCCCTTTGCCCAGCACGGCAATACGCGCCCCAAGGCCAGGCCAGGGCCGTGATCGGGCCGCCGCTCAAGGCCTCCAAGGCCTCCCGGCTCTGGCGCAGCTCCTGTTCCACACGAAAAATGAACTGCTCGGTGGTTTCCTTGTAGCAACTCGG
>QZKZ01000064.1 GCA_004796465.1 Desulfovibrio sp. | reverse complement strand
GCTCAGCCCTCAGCCTGCCCGTTCCGCTGCCGCTCCCTTTGGATGGCGGCCTTGGCGTCGTCCCACTGGGGCTCCAGCCACAGGTCCTGCTCAAGGGTCAACGGGGTCACGGTGACCTGCGATGTCTCGCCTTCAAAAGAAACATTCACCCCAACCGGCCCACCGTGCTTGCGCGCCTTGGGCGAGAACCGGGCCGCGAACGCGGCGGCGGACTCGATAATGTCCTGGGGCCAAGGTTTTCCCTCAAACTGGCGGCCCAGGCTCAAGGGGCCGGGAAATCCCGCGACCTTGAACAGCAAATCCCCGGGCCGGGCCAGGGATTCCATGCGCTTGTTGTCGCCCTGGTTGCGGCCGATGGCCAGCCAATAACCCTCGCGCCAGAACTGGCGGCCCGTGTTGGCCAAGTAAAAATCCTCGGTTTGGGGACTTGGGGAATATTCGAGCACGGGCCAGTAGCGGCGTGAAGATTCAGTCTCCGCGAGCATGCAGCCGCCCGCGGGCGTGGGGATCTCGGTCATGCCGAAGTGCTTGGCCAGGGCCATCTGATCCTTGCGGCCCCGGCCCGAGATGGAGCGTAAGCGGGAGCGGTCGATGAGGCCGCGCTCTTCCGCCTCGGACGGGTCGATGCGCCCGGCGGTAAGCGGCCTGACCAGCACGTCGCGCACGCCGGCATCGCGGCTGATGAGGTTGAGGGCGTCGCGGCGCTGGGACATGGGCCGCTGGCCCACCACCTCGCCGGAGATGATCATGGACGCGCCCAACTCCTCCATGCGTTCGCGTGCCTTGCGCAGCATGAGAATCTTGCAGTCCACGCAAGGATTGAGAATCTTGCCGAACCCGTGCTTGGGCCGGTTGGCGATCATGTCCACGTAGTCCTGGCCAATGTCGATGGCTTGGATGTCCAGGTTGTGGACCCGGGCCATGTGGCTGACTTTCTGGGGTTTGCCGAAAAAGGGACTGGTGAAGTGAAGGCATTTGACCTTAAGCCCTTGCTCTTCCACGACCTTGACCGCCAAGATGGAGTCCAAGCCGCCCGAGAGCAGGGCCACGGCGTCGTAGTTGCTGTCTGACATGGGGCGAGTGTAAGGAAGCCCGGCGCAAACAGCAAGCAGCAACCCGCCGCGCCCATGAGGGAAAGGGGTGCGGGGGCTGTTGCCCAGGAAAAAACCTTCTGCTATTGCTGACGGGCTCTGCACCATACCATAACGTGGAGAAATCCCATGGCGAAAAAAGCACAAGTTGATCCGGAATCCATGCGCAAGGAAGCGCTGTCCACCGCGCTGACCACAATCGAGCGCAAATACGGCCAGGGCTCGGTCATGAAGCTGTCCGACGACGCCCATGTGGCCATTCCCGTGATTCCGTCCGGGTCCATTGGCCTGGACTTGGCCTTGGGCGTGGGCGGCGTCCCCAGGGGCCGGGTCACGGAGATCTACGGCCCGGAATCTTCGGGCAAAACCACCTTGGCCCTGCACATCATTGCCGAGGCCCAGAAGCTGGGCGGCTCAGCCGCGTTCATCGACGCGGAGCACGCCCTGGACGTGAACTATGCCAGGCGCCTCGGCGTCAAGACCGAGGAACTGCTCATTGCCCAGCCCGACTACGGTGAACAGGCCCTGGACATCGCGGACATGCTGGTCCGTTCCGGCGCCATTGACATCGTGGTCATCGACTCGGTGGCCGCGCTCATTCCCCAGGCCGAGCTTGAGGGCAACATGGGCGAGACCCAGGTGGGCGGTCAGGCCCGGCTCATGTCCCACGCCTTGAGAAAACTCACGGGCACGATCCACAAGTCGCTGACCTCGGTGATCTTCATCAACCAAATCCGGATGAAGATCGGCACCATGGGCTACGGCAACCCCGAGACCACGTCCGGCGGCAACGCGCTCAAGTTCTACAGCTCCCTGCGCGTGGACATCCGCAGGATCCAGACCCTGAAGGACAAGGACGAGGTCTACGGCTCGCGCACCCGGATCAAGGTGGTCAAGAACAAGGTGGCCCCGCCCTTTCGCGAAGCCCAGGTGGACATCCTCTACGGCACGGGCATCTCCCGCCAGGGCGAG
>QZKZ01000241.1 GCA_004796465.1 Desulfovibrio sp. | reverse complement strand
GATGCGCGCTCAGGCCGAGACCAGCGTGCTCAGGCCGGGCTTTTTCGATTTCCTGACCTTTGTCTTCAAGATCTTAGGTTCCTTCATCTTTCTCACGGACGCGCCCACGCCTGAAATCATGGCTGTTTTGGAACGCTATCCCCACCCCCAACTCAATTTGCGGTACCTGGACCTGATCGAGCGGGTCATGGCGCCGGAGGCCGAGTTCACGGCGGACATGCGCAAGGGCGCGGACGGCCTCACCCGCCACGGCTGCCGCTTGCACGGCCCCCACGTGACCTTTGGCCCTGGCGGCTACAGCACGGACGCCGACGCCATGGTCGAGGATATCCTTGCCTTGCGCGGCGAGTCCAACGCGCCTGTGGTCTTTTTCGGCTGCGATCCCGGCGGCCTGTGCGGCATTCCTGATGGGCGCGGCATACACAAACTGTTTGAGGCTTCCCAAGCCCACCGCATCCCCGTGCTGGTCTTTGACTTCGGGTTCCAGCTCAGCCAATTCGCGGCCCGGCATTTGACCGCCGGCTCTGCCCAGGGCAATCCCTACTTCTCCATGATCAACATCCGCGACTATTATCAGGCCCCGGTCATGCTCGAACTCCTGGGACTCCGGGCCCAATGGGAACCGGACATGCATTTCTAGGCCTTTTTTCTCGGCCCTTTTTTTCTACCCTACTGGAATACTAGGAAAAGCAGCACTGGCTATAAGGCCGCTTTCCTGCTATATTCGCGGCGTTTTGCCGTGGTAAGCGTTCACACCCCCGCGCAACGCCATTGGCACGGAAACTCCATGCTCTTCAAGCGATACCATCTGCTGATCCTGCGCGACGGCCGCACCACACGCTCCATCTCCATGCGGCCCATTGTGCCCCTGGTGTTTTTCTGCGCCATGATCCTGCTTTCCTCGACCATGATCCACTTCTGGCGCCACTCCAGGGGCGGGGAAACCATGGACACCCGGCTGGCTCTGGCCCAGGCCGAGCAGCAGGAGCAGACCCACCAGCTCTTGACCCTGTCCAGCCAAGTCCGGAACATCCAGGATGAACTGGAACGCATCCGCGACTTCGACACCCGGCTGCACGTCATGTTCAGCGACGAGGAGCCCCTGCAAGACATGCCCTTGGCCGTGGCCAGCGGTGGCAGCCACGAATTCAGCCGCACCGACCTCTTCCCCCTAAGGCCCCAGGCCCTGACCCGCGTCTTGCGCCAGTGCCAGGAAGACCTTGACGTGCAGATGCATCTGGAGGAGGTCCGGCAGCAGCAACTCATGCTCGCCATCCGCAGCCAAGTCACCCGGCTGCACCTCATGCCCTCGATCTGGCCGGTCAGCGGCATCATCACCTCGGGTTTCGGCTACCGCCGCGACCCCTTCACCAACGCCTCCAGCTTCCACCCCGCCCTGGACATCAGCGCGCCCAAGGGCACGCCCGTGTACGCGCCCGCCTCGGGCCGGGTCATTTACGCGGACTGGGACGGCGCGTACGGCCTGTGCGTGCACGTGCGCCACACCCCGGACATCACCACCCGCTACGCCCACCTCACGGAAATCAACGTGCGCCTGGCCCAGACCCTCGACAGGGGCGACATTGTGGGCTATGTGGGCAGTACGGGTAGAGCCACGGGCGCGCACCTGCATTATGAAGTACGCATCAACAACGAACCCGTGAATCCCCGCAACTACATTCTCAACTAACCCATTCAGAGGAGGCGGCGTATGCGAAGCGCCCTTGCCCTGTTCTTTATCGTGGTCTGCACGGCCATGTTGGCGGCGTGCGTGGAAACCAACCTGGTGCTTATCCCCGAGGAAAACGCCGTGTTCGTGGCCGGCCTGGAAGGGCAATGGACCATGGAGCACGAGCCGGAAACCGTGCTCTGCATGCGCATCCAGCCCGATTCCTTGTTTTATGAACTGACCAATCCCGATGACCCCGGTGAAGTCGTGATCATGGCCTTTTTGCCCCTTATCGAGCACCACTATCTCGTGCGCTGGGAAGAAGAGGGCGAAGAAGGCCCGGAAGTGCTGTACACCATTGTGCGCCAAGAACTGGACGGCCTGTTCGCGGCCATGCTCAGTGAAAAGCCCGAGATCGTGGACCAGGCGGCCCAAGCCGCGGGCTATCCCGACACAGCCTATGACGTGGGCGACTACAGCCTGCTCCTGACCCACCCGGACCGGGAGCAGCAGCTCATGTTCCTGGCCGCCTTGGCCGAACTCAGCCACGAATTCCCGGGACTGCGCTACACCAAGGTCGGCGAACTGCCCTGCTCGCCCTAGGACATAGATACTCACCAAGACACACGGAGATCCCATGCCCAAAACCCTGCGTTGCCTGATCCTGACCATGCTGCTGTGTTTGCCCGCCCTGCCCGGCGCGGCCCTGGAACCCTTTCGCGAACCCGAAGTCCTGTACCAGGTCTCCACGCTGCAAGCCCTGCTCGACGGGCTTTACGACGGCCAGATGACCTTTCAGGAACTAGCGGTCCACGGCGACATGGGCCTGGGCACGTTCGACAAGCTGGACGGGGAAATGGTGGCCATTGGCGGGAAATTTTACCAGGTGCGCATTGACGGTTCCGTGCATGAGGCTGATCCGGACATGACCACGCCCTTTGCCCAGGTCACGCCATTTTATCCCGACATTGTGGTGGATATCTCCGGCGTGGAGGGGCTGGACGCGCTCAAGGCCCGCATTGACGCGGCCCTGCCCAGCAGAAACCAGTTCTACGCCATCATCATGACCGGCGAGTTCGGCTCCATGAAGACCCGCTCCGTGCCGCCCCAGGAGCGCCCCTATCCCGTGCTCACCGAGGTGGTCAAGGACCAGGCCGTGTTCGAATTTTCGGATGTGTCGGGCGTGGTCGTGGGATTTTACAGCCCGGACTATGCCCAGTCCGTGGGCGTTCCCGGCTACCACCTGCACTTTCTCACGGACGACCGCTCGGCAGGCGGCCACATTCTTGATCTGGCGGTAACGGACGCCACCTTGGAGCTTGACGCCACGCCGACCATGACCGTGACCGTGCCCGAGACCGGCGAGTTCCAGGAGCACGACTTCACGCACAGTGATTCCAGCACGGACGGGGTGGAGCGCTAGTTATTCGATTTTGCGCAGAGTGAAATTCCAGTTGGTGGTCCCGCCCAAAAAGCCCTCGGACCAGCCCGAACAGACCGTGACCCCGTTCTGGTCCTGGCAGGTCACGTGGTCCGCGTGCCAGGGCGAGCCGTCCGAGCAGGTGGTGTCCCGGTCCGAGAACTTCATGGTCCCGTTGGGCATGAACCGGGCCCGGGCCGGTGACTGGCAGGCCACGTTGGTGGAACTCCAGCGCAAGAAACCCATGCCCTGTTCGTCAAAGCAGTAGACCGAGACTCCGGGCGGATTGCCCGGCTCGTGCTGGAACACGCTGGATTCCCAGCAACCGTCCAGAAAACTCAGGTCATTGCTCTGCCTAGCCTGATCCGGGATATGCATGAGATCGCCGGTCTCGAACTCCGGTTCAGGCTCCGGCATAGGCTCGGGCTCGACAATGGGTTCGGGTTCGGGTTCGGGCTCTGGCTCGGGTTCGGGCTCTGGCTCGGGTTCGGGCTCAGGTTCCGATTCCGGTTCAGGCTCGGGCTCGGGTTCGGGAAGAGGCTCAGGTTCCGGCTCAGGCTCGATAATGGGTTCGGGTTCCGGCTCGGGTTCGGGTTCGGGGACAAAACACTCGGCCCTGCGGCGAGCGTACTCGTCGAGAAGCCACAGCCCTTCCTCGCGCAGCCTCGTCTCTTCTTGCCGCGCCGCAAGATAGTCCTCCTCCACTTCCCG
>QZKZ01000032.1 GCA_004796465.1 Desulfovibrio sp. | reverse complement strand
GGTAAGGGCCGTCCGGGCCGGGGTCAAGGCGCGAAACCGCGCAGGTTTCTCTTGTGTCCGGCAAGGCAGAGGCGTATGCCATGTCTCTTCCCTTGAGGGAGAGGAGCGCATGGGCATCAATTGGAGAGCATACATCGCGGAACTGGCGCTCATCGGGGCCACGGCCCTGTGGGGCAGTTCCTTTGCCGCCATGAAAGTGGCGGTCGAAGCTTTTGACCCCCTGCTGGTCATCCTGGCGCGGATGGTCCTGGGGTCTCTGGTGTTCGCGGTCATGGCCCGGCGGTTCGGCTCGGTGCGCAGCGTGTACCAAAAGGGCGACGTGTTTCGCATCCTGTTCATGGCCCTGTGCGAGCCCGGCCTGTACTTCACCTGCGAAGCCTACGCCATGCAGTATACGTCGGCTTCCCAGGCCGGGATGATCACGGCCATGCTGCCGATCATGGTCGCGGTCAGCGCCGCCTTGCTGCTCAAGGAGCGCATGCGGGCCAAGGCTTGGTTTGGATTGGGACTCGCAGCCCTGGGTGTGGTTTGGCTCACGGTCTCATCCACTCCGGATGAGAGCGCGCCCAATCCAGTCCTGGGCAATGGGCTTGAATTGCTGGCCATGGTTTTTGCAACAGGCTACATGATCAGCCTGAAAAAGCTCACTGGCCGGTACTCCCCGTGGTTCCTTACAGCCATGCAGTCCTTTATCGGCTGCGTATATTTCCTGCCCGCCCTGTTCTTTCCCTGGACCGAGTACCCCTCGACATGGGAGTTCTGGCCCGTGGTGTCAGTGTTCTATTTGGGGCTGATCGTGACCATCGGCGGCTACGGCTTGTACAACCTGGGCATGAGCCACACCCAAGCGAGCCGCGCCGCCTCGTACATCAACCTGATTCCCGTGTTCGCCGTGCTCATGGGCTGGTGGCTGCTGGGCGAAAGTTTTTCCCTGGTCCAGATTGCCGCCTCGGGCCTGGTCTTTGCCGGGGTGTTCCTCAGCAGCGGGAAATCGGACAATACCCAATCCGGTCCTGTTGCGTCCGAGTCCGGAACGTCCGACACGACTTCATTCCCGACCTAAGCCCGAGTGGCCTTTGCCCTGCGCCCCCTGTCGGGGATGCATCTGCCCGGTGTTTCATGTAGGGTGGCGTCCACTGACCTTTCCTTTACCAATGATCCCAAGACAATCAGGAGGCCATATGCTGCTTTCCGGAAAAAAAGCCCTCATTTTCGGCGTGGTCAACAAACGTTCCATTGCCTACGGCATTGCCAAACTGTTCAAGGAAAACGGCGCGTCCCTGGCGCTCAGCTACGCGGCCGATCCCATCAAGAAGCGCATCGAACCCATTGCCGAGGAACTGGGCGCGGACTTCATTGTCCAGTGCAATGTGGGGTCCGACGAGGAGATCGCGTCCACCGCGGCCACGGTCAAGGAACATTGGGGCGTGGTGGACGTGCTCGTGCACTCCGTGGCCTACGCCAACCGCGAGGACCTGCAAGGCCGCTTCATCGACACCAGCCGCGAGGGATTCGCCGTGGCCCTGGACGTATCCGCCTTTTCCCTGGTGGCCCTGTGCCGCGCATTCGAGCCCATGTTCTCGGACAACGGTTCGGTCATGGCCATGAGTTATTATGGTTCGGGCCGGGTCGTGGCCAACTACAACGCCATGGGCGTGGCCAAGGCCGCGCTGGAGTCCAGTGTGCGCTACCTGGCCGTGGACCTCGGCGAAAAGGGCGTGCGGGTCAACGCCATCAGCGCGGGTCCGGTCAAGACCATGGCCGCCTCGGCCATTTCCGGCTTTCACACCATCTTGTCCCACATTGAGGAACGCGCGCCCCTCAAGCGCAACATCAGCCTGGAAGACGTGGGCAAGTGCGCCCTGTACCTGGCCTCGGACCTGTCTTCCGGCACCACGGGCGACATCGTGTTCGTGGATTCCGGCTACAACATCATGGGCCTGTAGGCATCCGTAGCGTGGAATACGCTACACGCGAGTATTGAGGACCGCCCCGCCTGGCGGTGAGGCGCCCTCCAGGTACGAGAGCAGCAAGGAGCCGCTGCCGGGCGGCAAGGGAGCAGCCCCAAGATAGCCTGGAAGCAGCTTTGGATGCGGCGCAAGCTCCGTGGCCAGGACATGGGCCAGCCGGTCCGCGTGTTCCATGCGCGACAAAAGGATGCGAAAGCGCAGTGTGTTGCCCTTGCCCATGAGCCGCACCTGGCATGCTCCCATTTCCGGCAAGGTGAACGAACACGCGGTTTGGGCCAAGCCTTCAACCTCATCGCGGGGCGTGCTTTTCTCCGAGCCTTGGGGCAACACCAAGACTTCGAGGTTGCGCGCCTGGGGCAGGAGCCAGGGCAAGAAGACCACCCTTGCGTTGCCATGGGCAGCGAGCAGGCTGTTTACCTGTACTTGATGAGCAGTGAGCCCGAGCCATGAGCCCAGTGCGCCGGGGTTGAGCGTAAGCGCGTGTAAAAATGCGGCTTGGCGTTCAAGGGGAGTGCCGAGACCGATAGTCGTCGCCTCCAGCAGGGGGCGCAGCAATCCTTCCAGGGAATCACGGGCCGCCAGGAATTCATGGGCCACGGCCAAGGGCGAGCCTGAAAATTCTCCCGCGCCTTCTCCCACCAACTCCGAGAGCACGATTTCAGGCAACAGCTCCTTGATCCGAAAAGCAAGCCTGCTTCCGGGCTCCAGTTCGCCGTCAACCCCGGCCAGCAGCTCGCAGCCGTCTATGACCACTTTTGCCAAGCCGGGCTGCTCCCATCCCAAGAACACGGCCTGGACCTTTTGGCCCACGGAGTGGGAACGGCGGAATCTGGCCCTCGACTCTTTCCTGTCCTTGGAGCCGTAGCCCGAGAAACCGCCGCCAAAGCGAGAAATGCGCATGGGGAAGAGAAGGTTAAGGTTTGGCCTCGGTGAGGATCAACTCGACCTCGTCCAGGGCAAGCCCCGTGGCCTTGGCCAATTGGCGGTTGGATTTGCCCTGGCGGTGCCCGTCCAGGATCATGCGCCGCAGCACGGCCGGGGATTGGCTCATGCGCTCGGCCTTGTCCACCAGCCGGGTCAGTTCGGCAATGCGGCTGTCCAGGGAGTGGCCCAGCCTGGCCAACTGATTCTGGCGCTCGCCGAACGAGGCCATGAGTTCGTCTTCAAGTTCCGCGTTGAACCGCAGCCTGGCCAGGAAATCGTCTTGGCGCGATTGGAGTTCCTGGAGCAGTTCCTCGGACCGCCGTAAACGCAAAAAAAACAGCGCGAGCGCTCCCAGAAGCAACACTTCCACGATGCTGAGAATGATGAGCAGGGCTAGGGACATGTCAGTGGATCAAGGGATACAGGGATCAGATATTCATATTCACGATGTTGCCGGCCCAGGGATTATCCGAAGAGGCCTCACGGCCCTCTTCCTCGGGTTCTTCCTCGTATTTGCGTTGGCTGCCGCCTCCGCCTTGACCCTGGCCCGATTCCTCGCCCACGGCCTGGGAACCTTCCTGGGGCTCGGTCTGCTGTACCTGTTCCCGGTCCTTGAGTCCGGCTTCCCGCGCCACTTCCTGGGCCACGGCCTGGGCCGCCTCCAACTGCATGAGCTGGGCGCTGGACATATGCTCCAAAAGGGGGAGCTGCTGGAACAGCACGGGAAGGTTCAGGTTCACGGACATGGCTGGTCTCCGGGGAATCCAACGGCTTGTTATTTCACTAAATACTCTTCAATCATCAGTGTGTACACCTTGCCAGAGCTGAGATGGTTGTTCACCGCCGCGAGCAACCCCTCTTTAAGGGAGTCCGCATTATTCTCATCGGTCAAAAATGTCACATCTTTATTCCTCAAATAATAAAAAATCGCGTCGCGGAGCACAATCTCTTTTCGGATGAGTTCACGGGCCAAAAGGTTGTCCGTGGTGGATGTGGAGAATTCGCAATACAGGAAACGGACCTGGCCTCCCTCGTCTTGCAGCTCCACCCAAAAGGGCTCCCAGGAAATGACGATCTCCTCCATCTCTTCCCCGGGTTCCGGAATCTCAAGGGGAACTTCCTCGGGTTCAAGATCGGGTTCGGGTTCCGGTTCGGGATCGCCGCCGGACATGAGCAGGACCACGAGCAGGATGATCAGGACCAGGGCTCCGGCCCCGGAGATTATGATGATGGTTTTGTGTTTTTGGAAAAAACTTGGCTCAGCCTCGGGCTCCGCCTCCATAGGCAGGTCCGTGGGCCCTTCATCCTCGGGTTCTTCCTCTTCCTCGTCATCGAGTAAAAAGGGCGCGTCTTCAAGGTCGAGCTCAACCTTGTCCTTGATCCCTTCGTCCAGTTCATCCCCGGCCAATTCCTCGGTGTCGAGCAGGGCTTTTTCCCTGGCGTCGTCCTCCAAGGTGGCGTCGTCGTCTTCAGGTACCAGGAACAGCAGCATGGCCGGGGTCCGGGGCTAATGATATCAAAGGGGGGCGTCGTTGCCGTATTGGGCCTGGAACATCTTGCGCAGCCGGGCCATGGCCTGGGAATGCAACTGGGACACGCGGCCCTCGGTGATGTCCATGACCTCGGCTGTCTCCCGCATGTTCAGCTCCTCGCCGTAATACAGGGACAAGACCATCTTTTCCCGGGGCGTGAGGTCGTCGATGAGCAGGGCCACCTTGTCGATGATCTCCTGCAGGGCCGTGGATTCAAAGGGCTCGTTTTCCAGGTGGGACTTGTTCTCCATGGAAAAGGTGTCCTGGATGGCGTCGATATTCAGACAGAGCTGGTTGTGCAGGGCCTCCAAAGCGGTGCGCACGTCCTTTTCGCTCAGGCCCGTGGCTTCTTGCAGCTCTTCCTCGGTGGGGGTGCGGGATTTTTCGTTTTCGATCTTGGCGATGGCCCCTTCGAGCATGCGCACCCGTTGTCTGAGGCCACGGGAAAACCAGTCCATGCGCCGCAGTTCGTCGAGCATGGCGCCTTTGATTCGGTTTTCCGCATAGGTTTCAAACTTGATGCCCAAGGTGGGGTCGAACTTGCCCAAGGCCTCCATGAGACCCAGGGTCCCGGCGCTCATGAGGTCGCCGAGCTCCACGTTTTTGGGGAGCTTGCCCTTGAGGCGCAGGGCCAGGAATTTTATTTTGGGCGCATAATGGCGGACGATTTCCTGGCGGTCGCGCGGTCGGAA
Source organism: Desulfovibrio sp. (assembly GCA_004796465.1). Taxonomy (GTDB): domain Bacteria; phylum Desulfobacterota; class Desulfovibrionia; order Desulfovibrionales; family Desulfovibrionaceae; genus MADRE1. The sequence goes on along the minus strand of QZKZ01000032.1, from coordinate 9,138 downwards.
ATCATCCCAGGCCGTGTGCCCGGTTTCCAGCAGGGACCAGGGCTCACTGTTGGAAGAGGAATTTTTTCCAGAAGAACTTGATGTTTCCATCGAGATTGGCCGCCGCATCCCATGTTTGCAAGGTTTTTGCTGCTTCCCGCACTGCTTTCGCCGCAGGGCCGTCCGGAGAAAAACTACAGAATGGCTCCTGCTTGCGTACAGCTTGCTTCACCCCAGGGTCATGCGGGATAAATCCGACGAGGTCAAGGGACACTCCATCCAAGAAGTGGTCGCAGGCCTGGTAAAGCCTGGAAAAGACCTCCTTGGCTTCCTTGGTGTCCGTGGCCATGTTCACTAAGACCTTGAAGCGTTCCACCCCGTGGTCCAGCTTGAGCACTTTGATCAGGGCATAGGCGTCGGTCAGGGACGTGGGCTCGGGCGTCATGACCACCATGCGTTCCTGGGCCGCGATGTTGAAGTAGAGCACGCTGTCCGTGATGCCGGCCCCGGTGTCCACTATGAGGTAGTCGATCTTGTCTTCCAGCACGTCCATGGCTTCGAGCAGCTCCAGCTTTTGGCCCGTGGACAGGGCCAGCATTTCGCTCACGCCCGAGGACGCGGGCAGGATGGAGAAGCCGTAAGGCGTGTCAAAGAGCACGTCCGTGAGGGTGGTGCCTTCGTGGAATAAATGGAACAGGTTGTGTTCCGGGGTCTGCCCCAGGATCACGTCCACGTTGGCCAAGCCCAGGTCCGCGTCGAGCAGGGTCACCCGTTTGCCCATGGCGGCCAGGGTGTAGGCCAGGTTCACGGCGAGGTTGGTTTTACCCACGCCGCCCTTGCCCGAAGTGACCGAAAAGACCAGGGGCAAATGGTTTGCCATATTGGTAACGCTCCCCATAAGTGGTTAGTTTACTACGAGAGTTCCCCATCAGGCAACTGGTGCTTGAACAAAAGCCGCCAGACGAGGCTGTGCTTGGCCGGAACCAAGGTGGCCGTGAGCCCGGGGCCGCACGACAATGCCGATGTGGGCAGTCCCGTGGCTTGGGCCGCGTTTACCATGCCCCCATAGTTGAACGCTTCGTCGAGCTTTGTCCAGATCAAGCTGCACACCAGGGGTGACCGGTACTGCCGCAGGAACGCCCGGAGCTGTTCCTGTGAATATTGCGGCGACAAGGCCAAATGCAGATGTAATCCCTTGGCCTGATCCAAGCCGGAAGTGGACAAAAAACGCTCCAAAGGCATGTCCCGGCCAAGGCCCGGCAGGTCAAAGAGGATGGCGTCGTATTTATCCGTCTCGGCAAGGAGCCGGGCCATGTCCTCGGGATCGCTGGTCTCGCGGTAGGTAATATCCGAGAGATCGGCGTAATGCTTGAGCACGAGTTTGCCCTGGCTGCGCCGGGAATCGGCGTTGACCAGGCAGATGGACAGGCCGGGCTGTTCCTTGCGCAAACGCATGGCCATCCTCAAAAGTACCGAGGTCTTGCCCACGCCGTGCGGGCCGACCACGCCGTGCATCTTGCCCGGCCACTTCTTGGAGTTGAGGGGCTTGACCCCGAGCATGCGCTCCAAGGGCGCGAGCACGGAGCTGTCGGGGTCTTCTGAAAGACTGCGGAAAATTTCCAGGACCACTTCCAGGGACACGCCTTCACGCTCCAGGTATTCCAGGGCCAATCGCTGCCTGGGAACCAAGCGGCTCAAGTCCATTTGGGGCCGAAGCAGCGCTCCCAAGTGCTCCTTGATGGCGTTCCACTCCTGGTGCCACTGGCCCCAGCCGGGCATGGAATTAGCGGCTGCGTCGCCAAAGGGGGAGGAAGCGGCTGTTCCATTGTTGCCGGGAACGCTTTCCTCCAGGGCGGCGGTCATTTCGCAGCAGCTCGAGCCATTGTTGCGATGGGTCTTGGTGTCGAGGATCACGGCTTCCGGGCCCAGTTCAGCCTTGATCTGCCGGATCACTTCCTCGGAATTGGCGCCGCGATAGGTCTTAACCTGCATTGTCGATCACCACCGTGCTTACGCCCTCGAGCCGGATGTCCGAGGGAATCTCCGCCTGGGACACCACGGGCAACGTGGGAATGAAACGCAACAGCAACTGGGCCATGTGCGGCCGCACAACAGGCGTGGTCAGGAGCACGGGCTGGCCTTCGGCCAGGGGGTTCATTTCCAGCGCCTTGTTGATGGCGGCGATTATTCTCTGGGCCAAGCCCGGCTCCATGGCCAAGTAGGACCCGTTGTCGGTCTGGCGGATGGAGTCCTGCACCGCCTTTTCCACGGGATGGTCCATGGTCAGGATGGGCAGGCTGCCCTCGCCAGTCATGTAAGGCTTGACCACGGTGCGCGAGAGGCGTTCGCGCACGAATTCGGTGAGCTGGTCCGGGTCCTTGGTGGCCATGCCAAAGTCGGCCAAGGCCTCGACTATGGTCAGCAGGTCGCGGATGGACACGGATTCGCGCACCAGGTTCTGCAAGACCTTCTGTACCACACCCAGGGACAGGATACCCGGCACCAGGTCTTCCACGGCCTTGGGCGCGGTCTTGGCCAAGTTGTCGAGCAGGGTCTGCACTTCCTGGCGGCCCAGGAAATCGTGGAGATGGCGCTTGAACACCTCGGTGAGGTGGGTGGCGATGACCGTGGAGGGGTCCACCACAGTGTAGCCCGCGAGCATGGCCTCTTCTTTTTGCGGCGCGGGGATCCACAGGGCAGGCAAGTTGAACGCGGGCTCCCGGGTTTCCACGCCCTTGATGCGGTGCTTCACGTCGCCGGGATCCATGGCCAGGAGATGGTCGATAAGGATCTCCGCGTTGGTGATCTGGTTGCCCTTGATCAGCACGGAGTATTCTCCGGGCTTGAGCTGCAGGTTGTCGCGCAGGTGCAGGGAAGGCACGATCACGCCCATGTCCAGGGCGAACTGGCGGCGGATGGAGCGGATGCGCGAGAGCAGGTTGCCGTCCTGCTCCTCGTCCACCAGGGGGATCAGGCCATAGCCAACTTCCAGTTCCAGCAGATCCAGGGGCAGGAGCGCCTTGACCTCTTCGGGCGAGTCCAGGGACGGTGCTTCCTGGGGCGCTTCGTCCGCCTTCATTTGGGGCTTGGACTGGCTCACGACTTGGGCCGAGACAAAAAGCAGCACCGCGAAGATCAGGAAGGGAACGGTGGGCATGCCCGGCACCAAGGCGAAAATGACCAGCACAATGGACACCAGTTTGAGGGAACGGGAGTTGTAAGCCAACTGGCCGATGAACTCCTCGCCCATTTTGGCTTCGGACGCCGAACGGGACACGATGATGCCTGCTGACGTGGAAATGATCAGCGAGGGAATGGTCGAAACCAAGCCATCGCCGATGGTCAGCAGGGTATAGGTCTGGGCCGCTTCGGCCCAAGTCAGGTCCTTTTGCAGCACACCGAGGAGAATGCCGCCCACAATGTTGATGGCGGTAATGAAAAGGCCGGCTTTCACGTCACCCTGAACGAACTTGCCCGCGCCGTCCATGGCTCCGTAGAAGTCGGCTTCCCTGCGGATGGTTTCGCGCTGTTCCGTGGCTTGTTTTTCATCGATGAGCCCGGCGTTGAGGTCCGCCTCAATGGCCATCTGCTTACCGGGCATGGCGTCCAAGGTGAAACGGGCAGCCACTTCACCGATGCGCGTGGTGCCGGCCACGATGACCGTCTTGTTCAGGATGAACAGGATCACGAAGATCACGATGCCGATGATGTAGTTGCCGCCGACGACGAACTCGCCAAAGGACTGGATAACTTTACCGGCGGCTGCCGTACCTTCCTCGCCGTGCAGCAGGATCAATCGTGTGGAGGCCACGTTAAGGGCCAAGCGGAGCATGGTCGTGACCAGGAGCAAGGACGGGAATATGGAAAATTCCATGGGACTGGTCATGAACATGGCCGTGACCAGGACCACAAGGCTCAAGGAGATGGACAAGGAGAGCATGAGGTCGAGGATGATGGTGGGCAAAGGCACCAGCATCACGAACAGGATGACAACCACGCCGCCCGCGAGGAGGATGTCGCCCTGCTTGGCGAATCTTTGGTAATCGATGTTCGGCTTGAGGAAGTTGGTAGCCATAATTTTGACGCCTGCGTGCTCGTGGTTCCGTTACTGTTTCTTGCGGGTTAGGTGGTCGCCGAGGCGCGGAATTTGTACAGGCTCGCCAGGATCGAGGCCACGGCCTGAAAGAGTTCCTCGGGGATGGTGTCACCGATTTCCACACTTTTATACAAAGCCTGTGCCAGGGGCTTGTTTTCCCGGATGGGCACGTTGTGTTCGCGGGCCACTTCCTTGATCCGTTCGGCGATTCGGTTGGCGCCCTTGGCCAGGACCCTGGGAGCAGGGGCCTCGGACACGTCGTAGCGCAGGGCAACGGCCAAGTGGATGGGGTTGGTGATGACCACGTCCGCTTTGGGTACTTCCTGGATCATACGCCGCATCATAACTTCCATCATTTTCACGCGCTGCTGTCGCTTGATTTTGGGGTCGCCTTCAGCTTGCTTGCGTTCGTCCTTGACTTCGTCCTTGGTCATCTTGAGTTGCTCGTTGTAGTCCCAGCGCGTGTACCAGAGGTCCAGGGACGCGATGATCAGCATGGGCAAAATGGCGTAGATCACCATGTCCGCAGCGTTGTCCAGCATGTACGCGGCCAGGCCCTGGGCGTTTTGATAGAACAAGGGAATGATGTTGTGCATTTCCCGCTTGAGCACGAGGTATGGGGCAATGGCTATGGCTCCGGCCATGAGGATGGACTTGCCCAAACGGATGGCCACTTGGGGGTCGAGCATCAACTTTTTCACGCCGGCCACTATGTTGAACAACTTGCCGAACTTGGGAGTAAACACCTGGGTTGTCCACAGGGAACCCACCTGCAACCTCGCGGATAAAAAGGCAAAAAATCCCAGGACCAGGAGCACGGGCATGACCATGATCGCAATTTTCACCGAGCCCATGAGGAACAAGTTGTAAATATTTTGTTTATTCAGGGTGAAAACAAAACTTTCCGTGAAAAAGAAGCGGAACAAGTCCATGAGCTGTTCGCCGATGTAGGGGAGATATATGCGCAGGATAATGACCCCGGCCAGGATGACCGCGACTTTGCCCACTTCCTGGGACCGGGCCACCGAGCCCTTGTCCCGGGATTTTTTTATTCGTTTTTTGGTAGGATCTTCAGTCCTACTTGGATCTTGTTGCGGCATGGCGCTTGGCCCTCATGTTTGTCAGCGTCCCATGCTGAGCAGTTCAAAGAACATGGGTTCAAAACCCGAGATAAAATCCTTGACGTACATGGACAACAAGCTGAACAGCATGCCGATGAACAGGAATCCCACGGAAATTTTCAGGGGGAATCCCAGCATCATCAGGTTCATCTGCGGTGCGGCGCGGCCCACCAGAGCCAGGGCCAAGTCCACGAGGAACAGTGCCGCCATGACCGGCGCAGCCACCTTGGCCGCCAGGGTGAACATAATGTTGGAGAAGTCGATGACCGTACCCGCCAAGGTGCTGTTCAAGAGCAGGCCGCCGGGCTCGATGACGTGAAAGCTCTGGGCCAGGGCGTGCAGCAGCATGAGATGGCCGTTGAGGACCATGAAGGTGAGCAGGGTGACCATGTACAGGAAGTGGGCGGTCACGGCCTCGGACACGCCGGTCACGGGGTCCACGATGTTGACCATGGCGAATCCCATTTGGAAGCCGATGATTTGGCCGCCGGTCTGGACCGCGGCAAAGATGAATCGGACCATGAGGCCCATGACCAGGCCCATGACCAGTTCCCCCGCCACCATGAACAGCAGGAGCAGGGGATGGCCGGGCATGAGCTCGCCTGGGAAGGAGAGCTGGGGCCATACCGCCAAGGTCATGACAAGGCACAGGGCAGCCTTGACCGGACCCGGGATGGTGTCGCCGCCGTAAAAAGGCAGGAGAAACAGGAGGATGCTGACCCTGATAAAGGTCAGGATCAAGCTGAGAACAGTGGCCGGATCAAAGGCGAAGGGGTCCATGAAGGGAGCAAAAGCAAATCATGGGCCAATGACACCGTAGAGGGTAACCACATAAGATAGTTAGGGTAAGAGAAGATTATCCGTTATTGGCCGGGGTGTACTCGGGCACCAGCCGGGTCAGGGCTTCAATGATCCGCTTGAGATCTCGTGAATCCGCTGCCTGGACAAGGGCGGTAATATCCGGAGAAAGGTCTTCCATGCGGCAACCCTCGCCCTTGAGCACCATGATTTGGTCATGTTCCGTGGGCACCACGCCTTCATCCTCGGTGATCAGCTCTTCGTAAAGCTTTTCCCCGGGCCTGAGCCCGATGAACTTGATCTCCACGTCCCGTCCCGGTTCCTTGCCCGAAAGACGGATCAAATCCTCGGCCATTTCCGCTATTTTCACGGGCTGGCCCATCTTGAGCACGAAGATTTCCCCTTCCCCGCCCATGGACCCGGCCTGGAGGATGAGCTGGCAAGCCTCTTCCACGGTCATGAAGTAGCGCACCACGTCCGGGTGGGTTACGGTCACGGGCCCGCCCCGTTCGATTTGGCTGCGAAAGAGCGGAATCACGGAACCGGCCGAGCCCACCACGTTGCCGAAGCGTACGGCCATGAGCCGGGTGGAGCTTTGGCAATGGGCCTGCATCACACGTTCGGTCAAACGCTTGGACGCGCCCATGATATTGGTGGGCCGCACGGCCTTGTCCGTGGAGACCACCAGGAACCGCTCCACATTGCGCTCCACGGCCAACTCAATGAGCAGGGACGTGGCCTGGACGTTGTTGTACACGGCCTGCCAGGGGTTGGATTCGAGCATGGGCACGTGTTTGTACGCAGCAGCATGAAAGATCACGTCAGGCTTGTGCGCGTCAAGGATGTAGGAGGTCCAGTCCCGGTCCTGAAGAGAGCCAAGCAGGGGTTCGTAGTCCTTGAATTCGCGCTCGTGCTCCAATTCCATTTGGATGGCGTAGAGGTTGGCCTCGCTGGAGTCGAGCAGGAGCAGTTTCCCAGGCGAAAAACGCAGGATCTGGCGGCACAGGGTCGAGCCGATGGAGCCGCCCGCGCCCGTGATGAGCACGGTCTTGCCTTCCAGATATTCGCTGATGCGGTCCATGTCCAAGCGTGCCTCGCCCCGAGTGAGCAGGTCCTTGTAGTCCACGTCGCGCAAGGCCTTGATCGAGACCTTGCCCGAGGCTATTTCGCTCAGGCTGGGAATGGTCTGAAAAGGCAGGCCGGATTCTTCACAAATCGTGACAATGGTCCGCAGCTCGTCACCTCCAACAGAAGGCATGGCGATGAGAATCTCTTGGACCGAGGCGCCTTCGCTTTCCAGCCAGTAGGGCAGCGACTTGATGGGGCCGACAATGGGCAGACCGTGCAAGATGCGCCCGTGTTTGCCCGAGTCGTCGTCAAAAACAGCCACGAACTCAAAGGGAGACTCGGAGTTGGCCGGGAGGTCGCGGATTAGCTTTTCCGCTGCCGCGCCTGCGCCTAAAAGCACGCATTTTCTTGCCGGTGAGCTGTGTTTGCGGGGCAGGATACGGGGCAAGGGAATGAATCTGAGTCCGTAGACCAAGCGTATGCCGATGCGCAGACCGGAAAGGAGGATGACCGTAAACAGCCAGTCCAGGATGAACACGGAGCGGGAAAAGCCTTCAAAGCGGTGGGCCAAGAGCAACATGGCCATGATGATCAGGGAAGCGGCAGTGGCGGCCTTGATGATGTTGAACAGGTCATGGAAGCTGGTGTAGCGCCACATGCCGCGATACAGGTCGTAGAAATAGAAGCAGCCCAGCTTGGTCACGGAAAACACGGGGATCAACTGGACAAAGTACGTGTATTGCTCATGCGGGATGTTGGCCTCGAAGCGGGTCACGTAGGAGAGCCAGTGGGCCAGAAGCACCAGGCCCAGGTCAAGGGCGATGAGGATATAGAAGTTGTAGGAGCGAAACTGGCGAATCATGGGTACCCTTTTCAGGCCGCAAGAGCCGGACAAGGCTGCTCTCTACATCAAAGCCGCTCGCTTGTGAATGCTTGCATGGGGGCTTGTCTCAAGTATCCTTGCGGGAGGGCACTCGAAAGGGAACACCGGCGCGTTGGATGCGGCGTTCGGACCAGAGCAACGCGGCCAGGAACAGGGCGAGCCCGGCGCAAGCGCCCCAGATATGGAAAAAGGAAGCCAGCAATCCCAGGACAAGGGTAAAGGCGATATAACTCGCAGCAATGGGCGAATGGCCCAAGCCACTACGCATGAGCCGCTGGTAGATGTGACTGTGATGGGCTTTGAGAATATTTTCGCCTTTGAGGGCGCGGCGGGTCAGGGTATATACGCCGTCGCCAAGAACCGGAAGGAAAACGGCAAGGAAAGGCCAATCCCGGGCCAGGGTCGAAGTCTCAGCCGTGAAGGAAGGCAGCAGCACCCGCAGTCCGGCCACAGCGGCAAGGCCGCCCAGAGCCGTGCTGCCCACGTCGCCCATGAAGATTTTGGCCGGGGACCAGTTCCAGAACAGGAAACCGAGCAGGGCCGAGGTCAGGAGCCACCACATGGACTCGGCCAACCACCAGCCGAAAAAGGAAAAGGCCACGGCCAGGGAGCCCGCCACCAAGCCGTCCATGCCGTCCATGAAGTTGGTGATGTTGATCACCCCGGTCACGGCGATCACCGCAAACCCCGCAACAAGAAAGAGCCAGGGCTGGGCCAGGTCCGGAGGAGGATTAAGGAACATCAACCAAGCCACTCCAGCAGCGGATACAAGGAGATGGGCCAAGAGCCTGAGCAGGGCGGGCAACCCTTTGCGGTCGTCGAGAAAACCCACGATGCACAGGGGCAAGCTCAAACCCAACAGCCAGTACAAGGACGGTTTGCTGAAATCGTCAAGCAGAAAAGCCCAGACAAATCCGCTGAGAAAAAATGCAGCCACAAATCCTGCCCCGCCTCCCGTGGGCGTTGGCCGGGAATGGGAGCTGCGCTCACAGGGCACGTCCAGCATGGTCCGGCGGGAATAACCGATAACCAGCCTGACCAGGGCCAGGGAAAGAAGACAGGTGGCCGCGCAGGCCAAGGCGAGCAACATGGCCATACTCAGTTGTCCGGGTTGGCCTTGTAATGGTCGCAGGTAAGCCGCAGGCCTTGCTCCAGGGATTGGGGCGGGGACCAGCCGAGTTCGGCGCGGATGG
>QZKZ01000225.1 GCA_004796465.1 Desulfovibrio sp. | reverse complement strand
TTGCTGCCTTGCGCCTCCTGGACCATGCGGATGATCCGGGACAGGGCCATGTCCGCACCCACTTGCTCGGCGCGCATGGTGAACGCGCCCTGCAGGTTCAGGGTACCTCCGGTGACCGGGTCGCCCACGACCTTGGCTACGGGTATGGATTCGCCGGTGAGCATGGATTCGTCCACTGCCGAGGTTCCTTCCTCGACCACGCCGTCGGTCACCACCCGCTCGCCGGGCTTGATCAGGATCGCATCTCCGGGCACCACTTCCCGTGGGTCCACCCGCACCTGCTCGCCGTTGCGGATCAAGGTGGCGGTCTCCGGGGCCAGTTCCATGAGCCCTTTAATAGCTTCCGAAGTACGGGCCTTGGCCCGGGTCTCGAAAAATTTGCCCAGGGACACCAAGGCCACGAGCATGGCTGCGGATTCAAAATAATACCCGTGCCCCATGGCCCCGTCCTCGGCCATGTGCACTCCCAGCGCGGTTTCCACCAGCGTCCACACGCTGTAGGCAATAGCAGCGCCCGTGCCCACGGCAATGAGCGAATCCATGTTTGGTGCGCCGCGAAACAAATTGGGAAAGCCCTTGAGGTAGAAATCCCGGCCCGCCCACAAAACGGGCAGGGTGAGCAGCAGTTGCAGCACGCCGTTGGCAAGGGGCGCGGTGGAGTGATCGATACCAGACGGCAGGGGCATGCCGAGCATGGGGCCCATGGACACAAGCATCAAAGGTGCGGCAAAGGCGAATGCCAGGCTTAGTTTGCTCTTCATGCGGCCCAGGTTCTCCTGCAAGGCCTGCTGCCGCTGTTCCCATACAGAGTGGGGATCGTCAGCCACCTCGGGAGCCGCGCCAAAGCCCGCCTTGTCCACGGCAGCCATGACCGCGTCCTCCATCCCGGCAGGGTCCGAACCGTCCACAAAACGGACCAGCGCGGCTTCGGACGCCAGATTCACGGACGCGGACTCCACGCCTTCCAGACGGGACAGCACCCGCTCCACCCGCGAGGAACATGCAGCGCAAGTCATGCCGCTGATGGCGTAACGCCTGGTCCTGCCATGCTCTTGCCGTGGAGGAGGACTCGGGAGTTCCAGGCTGAAGCCGAGCTTGTCCACACGTTCGCTGATGGCGTCCAAGCTGGTGGCGTTGGGGTCAAAGGCCACATTGAGGGTTTCCGCGGCCAGATTGACCTCGGCTGTTTCGATACCTTCCATGTTGGACAGTACCCGCTCGATACGTGAGGAGCAGGCAGCGCAGGTCATGCCTCCCACTGCCAGGCGATGCTTTTTCAGGTCCTGTTCGTGGCCGCTCATTTGCTTTTCTCCGTTGCATGCCTATAGTAATCGTACCAGTAAAGCCTGAATACCCTCTAAGGGTATGGTAAGCCGGAATCACTCTTTGTCGAGAAGGGGGCCATCATGACCACGATCACAGTCAAGGGGATGAGCTGCGGGCATTGCCAGAAAGCGGTCACCCAAGCAGTTGAATCCATAAAGGGCACGAGCCATGTCAAGGTGAACCTCGATACGGGCACCGCCGAGTTTGCCGAGACAGGGACCGTTGACCTGGAAGCGGTCAAGACCGCCATCAGGGACACTGGATTTGAGGTCCCTTAAACCACGAACAGCACTACAGCGGCAACACCACACATGGCCAGGGCTGAAATAACGCCGCTCGCCCGGACAAGGCGCAGCAACCCGAGTATCCGGTCCTGGTCCCAATCCTTATCCACAGGCCCCAGCCGGGGTTTGTCCTTGGTTTGTCCGAAATACACGGTGGGGCCGCCCATTGTCGCGCCCATGGCCCAGGCGGAAGCAGCCATGGGCCAGCCCGCGTTGGGGCTTTCCATGCGGCGCGCATCCCTCGCTGTTGCCTGGAGCAGCCGGAAAAAGCCCATATCCCGGCCCAGGCCTTGGATTCGCGCCACACATAGAATAGCCAGGGCAGTGATTCTGGCCGGGAGCCAGGCCAGGACATCGTCGAGCCGGGCTGCGGCCCAGCCCAGCCGAGCATACTCCGGAGTCCGGTAACCCCACATGGAATCCAGGGTGGACGCGGCCTTATACGCCCACAACATCCCCACTCCCCACCAGGGACCTGCCATGGACCCCAGGGCCAGATAAAAATACGGCGCGACCAAGCCGTCGTTGAGGTTCTCGCTCATGCTCTCGGCCAGGGCGCGGGACATGGCGTGGCGGTCCATGTTTTCCGTGTCCCGCGACACCAAATACCCCACGGCCCGGCGCGCCACTTCGTCGTCCCCAATGGACAGGGCCGCGGCCACGCGGCGGCCTTCCCCGAGCAAACAGCCCAAGGCCAGCCCGGCAAACCCCAAATACAGAGCCAAGACCGGCCCGGCCCAGGGTAACCAACACAATAACAAGGCAACCGCGCCTGTCCCGGTGACAAGCACTACCACGCCGACACTGCCCAGAATCCCATACAGACCACGAGGAGCCTTGCGGATCAATTTGTTAACGGAATCCACGGCCAGCCCCACCAGCCGCACGGGATGCGGCCAGTTCTTGGGGTCGCCCAGCATCAAGTCAAGAAGCAGGGCTGCCAGGGGCAATCCCAGCGCCCACACCGGAGCGGGCAGCCCCCATATATGCACTGTCATGTTCATGGATGGCTCGTGATCATCACCGCCACCAAGCAGCTCCGGGCGGCATGGGGTTAGATTCCGCTTTCAGGCAGGAGCCCGGCCATTTCCAGGCATTGCTCAATGTCCTGTTCCGTGTAGTTGACGATATCCCCGGCCTCTTGGGAGCGGCGTTTCAGCCATGTGAATATTTCTCCGGGCTCACGGCCCAAGAGCACGGCCACGGAGGTGACGCCCGCGTCATGGAAGATGCGGGCAAAGACCGGCCCCACGCCATAGATCCGAGCTAAATCAGCCATCCCGCGCAGGGTCCGCAACTCTGCAGGATCAGTTCCCATTTCAGTTGCCAGGCCCTTTACGTCTGCCTCGTTGGTGATCCGCTCGAACAGGTGCTTCGAATGTTGTATCCCCAGGCCCGCCAAGCCCTGGACCAATGCGGATTTCACGCCGGGAAAACGACCCAGGGCCACGGGCTGGGGAATGTAGCTCATGGCGTCCCGCTTGAGGATGACCAGATATTGCTCTTCCAGGCCAGTGAGCAGGGCAAAGTTCTGTAGCCTGGGTTTGGTGCGCATGGCCTCCACAAGTTGCCCCAGGGTCTCAACACCCTTGCCCCGGATAGCCGCAAATCGTTCATCAAGGCTGTCATGCAGCACTCTTCTGCCAGGCATCAGTTCCTTGGCCCGCAGGGTCTCCTGGTACCAGTCCAGGCTCAATTGGTTGAGGTCCATGTGGTAGTTGCTCACGGTTCACCTCTGTGTATACGCTCACGGGGTATTCGATGACGAGGTTGCCCAGCGATCCAATTCGCCGGTCCCGGCCAGGGCCGCGTACAGCACGATTCCGGCTGCAGTGGACAAATTCAGACTGCGTACGTGACCGCAGATGGGAATGCGGACGCACTGGGGATGGGCGTCGTGCACCTCCTTGGGCAATCCCCGCGTTTCCGGGCCAAGGAGCAGAACATCATCGGGCTGAAACACAAACTCGTGCACGGCCTTCCCCTGACGCGCGCTGGTGGGCACGATACGAGCCCCTGGGCAGGACACGCCTATACCCGCCGCGAACTCGTCCCATCCCGGCCAGACATGGAGCCGCACATGGGGCCAGTAGTCGAGCCCGGCCCGCTTGAGGTGCTTGTCGTCGATGCTGAACCCCAAGGGTTCGATGAGGTGCAGGGGAGTGTCCGTGGCCGCGCAGAGCCGCGCCACATTGCCCGTGTTGGGCGGAATCTCGGGTTCGAATAGGGCAAGGCTCGGCATGGCTTATCCGATCAGTTCACGAAACCGGGCCAAGTCCGCGGAAATCTCGTCCAGCCCCAGCCGCCAGAACCCTCCAGTAGAGATATCCTGGTCCAAGGCCCGGTGCGCTACGTTCTCGGCAGTATCGCCACCCGTGAGCCGCAGGAACTCTTCATATCGCGGTAAGAATGCGCTGCCCTGGGCGCGGGCCGAGGAGGCTATCCACAGGCTGAGCAAGTAGCCGAAAGTATATGGGAAATTGTAGAAGGAAACGCTGATGATGTAAAAGTGCAGCTTGGAAGCCCAGAACATGGGGTCCTGCTCGGCCGGGTCCAGGGCCGGGCCGAACCACTCCTGCTGCGCCGCCAACACAAGCTCCTTGATCCGCGCCAAGGGGACCTCGCCCTGGCCGCGCTCCGCGTACAAAGCCTGCTCAAAGAAATACCGCATGGGGATGTCGCAGAGAAAGGTCAGGGAGTCGTCCAAACGCGAGCCCAGTACTGCCTGCTTAACAGTCTGGGGCGTGGCCGGGTCGTCGAGAAGATGGTTCTGCAGCAGCCGTTCCGCAAAGGTGGAGGCGGTCTCGGCCAGAGTCATGGGGTAGCGGGCCGCAAAGGGCCGAGTGTCCTTGAGCAGCCGGGAGTGAAAGGCGTGGCCCAATTCGTGGGCCAAGGTCTTCACATCCCCAAGACCACCGCCAAAAGTCATGAACACCCGGGACTCCCGGTTCTTGAGCGATGTGGTGCAAAAAGCGCCGGGACGCTTGGCTGGGCGCTTTTCCGCCTCAACGTGCCCCTTCTCGATCATTTCCTCGGCAAAGTCGCCCAGGGCCGGATAGGCCGCGTGAAAGCTGGACAGGACCAAATCCACGGCCTGGTCCCACTCATAGCTCACTGTATCGCCGCCGGGCAGGGGTGCGGGCAGGTCCTGGAAGCCGAGGCATGTCTTCCCCATGAGCTTGGCTTTGAGCAAGCCGTATTCCGATGCGGTGTTCCTGGCCTTGGCAACCTCGTCCCACATGGCGTTGATAGTGGCCTGCTCCACCCCGGCCTCGAACAGGGGAACGGTCATCACGTTATCCACGCCCCGGTGGCGGTTGAGGGTCAGCCGCGTGCCTGAAATATGGTTGAGGCAGGCCGCCACCACATGTTCCACGGACTCCCAAGCTTGGTTGGAAGACTGCAGGACTTGACGTCGCGTATCCGGGTCCGGGCTTTCCAAGAGGCCCCGTTTCTGGGCCATGGGCACCATGGTCTCGCCCTCTTCAGAATGCAGAGGAAACTCAAGCTTGCCGCTCACTTCATCGTAGAGGCGGCCCCAAGCGGACAAGCCGTCCACACCCAGGTCCGCGGCCAGGACCTCCAAGGCAGGGTCCATGGTCCTTGCGGCTTCTTCCCTGAGCCGCTGCAAAAAATACGTGATGTCCGCCAGTTCCTGTTGCTCGGCCAGGGCATGAAAACCCGTGTCATCCACGTTTTTAAATGCGGCCATGACCCCGGCGTAAGCCTTGGAGTACTTGGCCCGCAACGTGGATACCCGGCCCATGGCCGCCTTGTACTCCTGGTTGTCCGCATGGGCAGAGGCCAGGCAATGGAGGTATGACAAGAGATGGGAATAGTCGGCAGTGATCTGTTCTCCCAAGAGCAGGACCTCGGCCCAGTTCCCGGCGTTATCAGGGGTGATCGCGCCCAATTCCAAAGCTAGTGTCTCAAGCCGCTCGATTCCGCTTTCCAGATCCGTCCAGTGGGCTTCATAGGCAGCGCCGCCAAACTCGGGAAACAAAGAAGTAAGTTGCCAATTCAGAGGCCAAGTCATGGGGACTCCTTATTGATGAAGTGCGTCGCGGATTACAGCATATCCACCGGGTCCAGGTCCAGGGCGATGCGCACCTCGCCCTTGGCTGGTATGGCGGTTTGGGCGTGGTGGTACAACTCGCGGATGGGCGGCCAGGCCTCGGCCTTGAGCAGGCAATGGAAGCGCTTGCGCCCCCTGAGCAACCCCAAGGGGGCGGGCGCGGGGCCCAGGGCCAATACGCCGAGCCTCTTGCCCTGCTCGCGCACGGTGTGCGCCAAACCGGTCACAAGAGACATGCCCGGAGAAAAATCCTTGGGAAAGGACATGCGGATCAGACCCAGCTTCGAATAGGGCGGATAGCTCCGGGCCTTGCGCAGCTCCAGCTCCTTGGCTGCAAAACCGAGGTAGTCGTGATTCTTGATGAACTCCCAACAGGGATGCTTGGGGTCTCGGGTCTGGATGCAGACCCGGCCCGGCTTTTCCCCGCGCCCGGCCCGGCCCGAGACCTGGACCAAGAGTTGGAAAGTCCGCTCCGCCGCGCGGTAGTCCGGCAGGTTCAAGCCCAGGTCGCCGTCCGCCGCGATCACCAGGGTCACGTTGGGAAAATGGTGCCCCTTCGATAACATCTGCGTGCCCACCAACACTTGGGACTTGCCTTGGGCAAACGCGCCCAAAATATCCTCCATCCGGCCTGGCCGCCGGGCACTGTCCCGGTCCAAGCGCAGGACTCCGGCCTCGGAGGGCAGGAGATGGGCCAGGGCCTCTTCCAGCTTTTCCGTGCCCTCGCCCATGGGCAAATAGCTGGACCCGCCGCAGCCCGGACAGATCATGGGAAAGGGATGGCCCTGACCGCAGTAGTGGCAGACCAAACGTTCCCTGCCCTTGTGGTAGGTCAGGCCGATGTCGCAGTCCCCGCACTTGAGGGTCTGGCCGCAGTCCAGGCAATACATGAGCGGCGAATACCCGCGTCGGTTGAGCATGATCACGGCCTGGTCCCCGGCGTCCACCGTGGTCTTGAGCAGGGCCTGGGCTTGGGGGGCGAGCAAATGCTCCGTGGGGTTGAGGCCGCAGATGTTCAACAACTCCACCTCGGGCAGGGTTCCCGAGCCCACGCGGGTATTGAGCATTGCCCGCTCGATGTGATGGAACTCGGCGGCGTGGTGGGTCTTCACGTCAGGGGTGGCCGAGCCCAACACCAGCAGGCCGCTGGATTGCCGCGCCAGGAAATAGGCCACCTCTTTGGCCTGGTAAGTCAGCCGCTCGTCCTGCTTAAAAGATGCGTCATGCTCCTCGTCCAGGACAAAGAGGCCAGGCGCAGGCGCGGGCGTGAACAGGGCCGAACGGGTGCCGGTAATGAGCATGGGTTCCTTGGCCCGGGCCAGCTTGAGAAATATCTCTTCCCGCTCAGTAGGCGGCAGATAGCCGTGGGACAGGACGATCCGCTCCTCAGGCAGGGAAAAGCCGTCCGGAGCGGCCGCGAAAAACACTCGCGCTTCCTGGCGCAGTTTGCAGGCCAAGGCCACTTCCGGGGCCAGGAGGTAAGCGGAGCGCCCAGCACGCAAACATTCCAGGGCCAGCTCAAGATACAAGCGGGTCTTGCCGCTGCCGGTCACGCCGTGCAACAGCCAGGGTTTGTCCGCACCCCCATGCAGGGCTTTGCGCAGGCCGGACAAAGCGGTTTCCTGCTCCGGTGTGAGGGCCGGACGCTGGTTGGCGTCCTCGGTGACACAGACTTGGTCCTGGCAGGCGTTGCCGCCCCACCACTCGGGCGGCTCGGGAGTGATGCGCAGCAGCCCCCTGTCAGCCAGGAGTTTGGCCACCTGGACCGCTTCCGGCCCCAGGGCTCCGCGCAGTGCGCCCAGTTCGGCCACGCCCTTGTCCCAGACATGCTCCAGCACAGCGATTTGGCGCTTGGCCGAGGGCCGCACCGGCCATGGCGGGTCATGGGCCACATGCACATATTCCCGGGCCAGCCGTTTGATGCGCTGCTTGACCTCCATGCGCCCTTCTTGCCAGGCCCGGGCCAGAAGCTCCTTTTCCTTCCAGTCCATGGCGGCCAGGGCACGAGGCTTGATGGCCTTGGGCCTTGCGTCGCCGTAGACCATGTAATCAAGAGACGCGATACGCAGTCCGCCGGGCAGTAAACCTCCGAGGATGCGGCCGGGCTCGGCCATTTGGCGCGCGGCCAAATGCTCGACCATTTCCAGGTACTCCTGGGAAAGCAAGGGATGGCGGTCAACAGGCCAAAGCAGCTCCTTGAGTTCCACGCCTTGGGGCGCGTCGTTTGGCGAGGCCTCGGCCAAAAGTATGGCCATGCGCACCGAGTTGCCTAGGGGTACAACCACTCGCTGCCCCGGCCTCAGTCCCTGCCCGCCGAAGCACGGCGGGGCCAGGTAGCTCAGGGTCGAATAGGGCGGGCTGAGAACAGCCGCGTGCCAGATGGAGGGCATGGTTCACGCACTGGACTGCTGAAGGTGGGACCGGGAAGGGCCGGAAAACCAAGCGGCCCGGCCCTGTCAGGAGCCGGGCCGCGTCATGTCGCGCTTAGTGCAGTTGGAGAAAATCCTTGAGCCGCATTTTCAGGTCATCGTGCAACTGGTCGTCTTGCAAGGCAAAATAGATGTTCGCGGTCAGGTAGTCGACCCAGTCACCCGCATCAAAGCGCTGGCCGCGCATGCGCACGGCAAGCAGGCTGTTGGAGCGCGCCAGTTCCTTGAGCGCGTCCGTGAGCTGGATTTCACCGCCATGGCCCGGTTCTTGGGTCTCCAGATGGCCGATGATCTCGGGTGCGAGCACGTAGCGGCCCACAATGGCCAGGCGGGACGGAGCCTCGCCCACCTTGGGTTTTTCCACCAGGTCGCGGACCCGGTACATACCCGGCGCAAACTCGTCGCCGTCTATGATGCCGTAACGATTGACCTTGTCCGGCGGCACTTCCATGACGCCGATCACGGACAGCTTTTCATCCTTGGCCACGTCCAGGAGTTGTTTGATGCCGGGGTCCGGTCCGAACATGAGGTCGTCGCCGACCATGACCGCAAAGGGATCGTTCTTGACCACTTCCTTGGCGCAAAGCACGGCGTGGCCCAGGCCCAGCTGCTTTTTCTGGCGCACGGAGATGATGTTCACCATTTCGGCCACCTTGCGCACCTCTTCGAGCAGTCCTGTCTTGCCCGCGCGCTCCAGCACGATTTCCAGGGCCAAGTTGTAGTCGAAATGGTCTTCAATGATTTTTTTGTCGCGGTTGTTGATGAACACCACGTCGGTCAAGCCCGAATACATGGCCTCTTCAACCACGTACTGCACCACGGGCTTGTTGTAGATGGGCAACATCTCCTTGGGGATGTTCTTGGTAGCAGGCAGAGACCTGGTCCCCCACCCCGCCACAGGGATGATCACTTTGCTGATCTGCATATACCGGGCTCCTCGGCTAAACGGTCGTTTTGCGAGACAACATAGCAGGTTGGCGTTTTATCGCAAGTGGGTGCGCAGGGTCTCGGCCAGGAATTCAGCCATCTCCTGGACCTTGGCTTGATCCTCGCCCTCGACCATGACCCGCGCCACGGGCTCGGTGCCTGAGTAGCGCAGCAGCACCCTGCCCCTGGGCCCCAAGGTGTCGCGCACCGTTTTCTCGGCCCTGGCGATTTCCGGAGCCTGCTCAAAGGGGATCTTGCGCTCTACATGGACATTGAGGAGCACCTGGGGAAAGGGCGTAATCAGCCTGGCCAGTTCGGACAAGGGCCTGCCCTTTTCGCGCATGATGCGCAAGAGCTGCAAGGCGGCCAGGATGCCGTCGCCCGTGGTGCCGTACTGCATGAAAATGAGGTGGCCCGATTGTTCGCCGCCCAGGGTGGTGTCTAAGCGGCGCATGGCCTCGACCACGTGCCGGTCGCCCACGGGCGTGCGCACCAAACGGCCGCCCAGGCCCTGCATGAACACTTCCAAGGC
>QZKZ01000255.1 GCA_004796465.1 Desulfovibrio sp. | reverse complement strand
CCTCTGGGGCGTGTGCCTGGCCCCCCAAGCCCAGCCCATCACAGTTGGCCTGTCCAACCTGGCGGGTGGCGAAGCCATCAAATGGAACCACGCCATGGCCGGAGCTTTGCTCGCGGGTATTCCCGTGCTGATTATCTACATTATCTTGGGGCGTTACTTCATTCGCGGCTTGTTGGCCGGGTCGGTGAAAGAGTAAGGCAACGTCAACGGATTAACGTCGTGGGGGCTCCTCGCCCCCACACCCCGCAAGGGGATGCACCAGGGCATAAAAGAATCTAGAGCCTTACGGCCCAAGATTCTCTAAATCCCCTTGACCCCAGCTTGTTGGGTCGAAGATTGTACTTGTGAGATTGCAGCCGGAAATAGAGGCACGAAAAAAATAAATATACTGAGCAGTTGTAATCCTGACGAATTGAGTTGGTTGTACTATTAATACCCAGGATCAAGGATTCCAGAATCAATAAACACAACATCAGTATCTTGTTCTTGAATTACACAGTATTGCATGTTTTCATTCATATGGAGGTTGAGTATTATTGTGATTGTGTCATCAATTACTGCAAATCCATAAGAACTAATCCTCCAGAGCGCCAGTCTCCCGAAGATTAATATATTCTCATTGCTTGATAGTTTTATTGTCAAGCACGGATAGTAGTACTCAGATCCCCATGGGTTTCTGTTGATATATGTAGTGGCAATTAGATCAATTATTCCGTCAGAGTTCATGTCAAGTATGACCAACTCGTCATACTCTATCTCGTAGCTATATAGCATATCTCCACTCATTTCTTTGTCTGCTTCAATTGCTTCTCGATAATGTGCCATAATGCTTGATATCATCGATTCTAGTTCTCTACTGATATCATTCAAATCAAATTCTTCTGGGTTGGCATCACAGGTATTTAATGTTGTATGGAATTGTTTAGGAATATTTATGTGAGTACTAAGTGCGCTACCCGCCTCATCGCAGAAGCTGGTAATGGGATAGGGTTCTGAATCGACAATAATTATATTGCTAGCAAAATCAACACTAATACTGCTTGAGGAGTTTGTAGCATCATCTGTTGATGTGGTGTCGCTTGCGGTGGCTACAGAAGCTGGTGGAGGGAAGAACGCTACAAAAAAAATACATAAGGTAATAGTAATGTGCCAGACTTTTACTTGGGGGATGTTGTTCATTGGCTGTAATCTTCGAGTGTTTGTTTTTGCGGTAATTTCGAAGTTTGGTCACTCAAGTTGAGTAAGAAGATTTATCTGGTATCGTAAAGTGTTAGCGCAGTCATTAGCTCTTTATATAATATCACACAGTTTTCACCGGTTCAACTTCAATTAAGCCTCACTTCTGGGGCAACCTGCCTGAATAGCGCCTTGCTTTGAAACAAAATCTGGATATGATATCGCCAAGCACGAGGATTGATAGAAAAACCTACTCATTTTGGCTGGAATGCTGGTTGGCTGGGCTGGATTGATCTGGGTTGGGAAGGCACTGGGAGGTAGGGGAAATGCGAAAAGTGCTGGTTGTGTTGCTGCTGGGTGTGGTGCTGTGCTGCCTTGGTCAGGCAGCATGGGCTGAGCAAGATGCCGAACTCACCGGTCTGGACTACCTCCAGGCGGCCAGGGAGGCTGAAGAAGATCATAATTCTCTGCGCGCCTTGTTTTATGCAGGAAAAGTAGCGGGGTTCTCTTCATTTGTTGATGTTGCCGATGATGAGTGTCCTCCGCTTCTTAACTCTTCCTCTGCGTTGTACCAAGAGGCTTTAGAGATTATTGCTGGTAATAGTAGTCTGCTGCTATGGGCGACGCCTGTTCGTGCCCTGCAAAGCAAAAGTAGTGTTGCCTGGCGAGTAGTGTGGAGTCCGGATGGCAAGCTGATGGCGACATTTGTTAATAACTTTGAAGAACATTGTCCATGTGAATGCTATCCTGGTGCCGTTTGGCCGTCAAGTGCTCTTTCAGTTTGGAATGTAGAGAATGGTGTATTACTCGATATTATTGATGATGATGGAATACATATTAAGGAAGCAGCGTGGAGCAGCGATGGTAAATATATAGCTGTTTATAAGTATGACAATGGTGTGGTTGTGTACTCTATTGCTAGCGGAGAGGCAGTAATGTATTTTGATTGGTCCAGCGGATTTGACTGGAGTCCAGAGGGTAGTCGTATAGCCTTGTGGAGCTCTTACAGTGTAAAAGTTTATGATGTTGAAAGTGCAACTCAAGTAACTTCCCTGTTCGAGAATGATTACAGAAATGGGATTTCCGAAGTAGAATTTAATTATAATGGATCAACGCTCACAGTTTCCTGTGGTGATAGCTGTAGATCAGGGGTGTGGTTTACTAATAGCGGGGAGTTGTTTCATGAGATAAATAACGTCGACCATGTGTTCTTTGACCACAGCGGCTCAATGGTCATTACTGGATATGATGCATGGACAATGGATCCTGAAATTCGGAGAGCTCAGGATTTTACTATAGTTCATACTTTGCCAGAGGTCGAGTCTTCTTCTTTTTCTGCGACGTGGAGCCCGGATGATGAGCGCATCGCCATGGTAGATCGCAGTTCAGTGGGAATGTACGATCCAGTTCAAGGGTCGTTGATATGTAAATTTCATGATCATTGGGAACCAGTTGAAGCTGTATATTTTAGTCCCAGTGGAGGGTATGTTGCCTCAGTTGACAAGTCTAATATGCTTCATGTTTGGGAGTCGGAAACCTGTACAGTTGCAGCTTCTATTGAGGGAGGGTATATTAAACCTGTTCTACCAAGTTGGCATCCCAGTGAGGACTGCTTTGCATATTGGGACAATGAGAATTGGCTTGGAGGGGCAGTGTCTTACCTTTGTGCAGATGAGGGCTTCATGCCGCAAGTGGTTACGGATCCTATCCTGACTTTTCATGAAGCATCATGGAGTCCTGACATGGAAAGTATCATATCGACATCGTCTGCTGGGTTAGCAGTTATTCACGATGCGGAAAGTGGCGTAATAGTAAACCAGTATGCTTCAAGCACATCTTGGGTGCGTCCGAATCTTGATGGGACCCTAGTTGCCTCGGGTCTTCCTGGAGGCGATATTCAACTATTCAACATCGTAGAGCAGAAGGCTGTCGGCTCCTTTGGGACGTTTTACCGTTCTGTGGGGTGTGCGGAATGGAGTCCAGACGGGAGATTGTTTGCTGTTGGGGGTTCTGATAATAATGTGAGTATATGGGATTCCGAATGTCTTGAAAGGGTTGCATTTTTGCCAGGATTTCATGACCAAATATCTTCCATTGTGTGGAGTCCTGATGCCAGCAAAATAGTATTCTTGAGTGGTAGACAGATGTCTTTATGGGATGTCGCCAGCGAAAGAAAAATTGCTTATATCGATGGTACGGAGTCTGTACATTTTAATAGCGAGGGATCCTTGTGCGCAGCTGTAGGTAGGTCATCGCGTTCATGGGAAGTGAGTATTGTGGATGTGCAAACGGGAAGCATTATAAAAACTATATCAGGACAACAGTTTGCTTGGAGTTGTATCTCTAATGTTTACGCTATTGCTTCGGATTCAGGAGTAATAAGTATTTGCAATCTTGATAAAAATGCAGATTTCTCCAGTTTTCAAGGTTTGTCAAGAATGAAAGGCTTGGCATGGAGTCCTAATAATGCATACATCGCCTCATTTAGTAATTCAATTATTGAAATATTTGACGTCGCTACAGGAGAAAAGGTTATTACGCTGGAAAGCCCGGCTTGGTTTGATAATGTCGTTTGGAGTCAAGATAGTACTCGAATTCTTGCCAGCGGATCAGGTATATTTGTCTGGGACTTAACCGGAAACGCCCGAGGAAAGTTCAGCAGTGACATCATGCGCTTTGCCAACTTTGACGGACTCGACCTCACATTCAGCCAGCCCCTCGGCAACATCGGCGAAGTCCTCACCATCACCCGGCAGTAGCCCCAAGAACGGAGCATCTACCCCGAGCCCCACAACCACACCCCCCAAAAGGCAAACCACATGGGATTTTTCAACAAACTCTTCAGAAACTCCTCCACCACCCCGCCCCAACCCCCGGACTTCCCCTTTCCCCTGGTCACGGTACGGGGCCGCGAGGCGGAAGCAGCCCTGGCCGAACTCCAAGCCCAAGGCAAGGACCAGGGCTTTTGCCCCGTGCTGCTGGGTGGGGACAGCGACGTGCAGCGGATCACCGATTTTGGCTCGTACGTGGAGCAGGATGTGGAGGAACTCCTGGCCCGGGCCAAGGACATTGACCCCAAGGCCTGGTTCGAGGACATCCGCAAGCAGGACCCGGACTACTATGCCTCTGAGCTGGGCGAGTGGCCCAAGCGCGACAGGCCGGTCTCGGGCCTGACCACCCACCGCAAGGTGCTTTCCGGGCTGTGCAAGCCCTGGGTCCACATCGTGCAAGTGCCCACGGAAAAGAGCTGGGAGGTCCCCTGCTACTTGAAGCTGGGCGATTGGAACGACTGCCCCGCGCCGCCCGTGCACACGGCCCTGGCCAAGTACTGGCGCGACAAGTACGGCGCGGAGATCGTGGGCAGCACCGGGGAGACCATTGAATTCACGGTTGAGTCGCCGCCGGACACCAGGGAGGCAGCCGAAGCCCTGGCTATGGAACATTTCCTCTACTGCCCGGACGCGGTGCACCAAGGCGCGGAAAGCATCCGCAACCTGGGGGCCATGGTGATCGGTGCGTCGGTGTGGACGTTTTGGTGGGATTGAGTGTGTGCTCAACCCTTGTGTTGGAAGACAGGAATTGAACCAGCATCCCGTGAATAGTATTGAAATGAGCGCCCTGCCAGAGGAAGACGGCGGCGGCTTCCTTGTAACTTTTCCGGGTCTGCCTGGCTGTGTCGCGGATGGTGAAACCATTGAGCAAGCCATACGCGAAGCTGTTGACGCTGAGCAGTCCTGGCTGAGAACCCATGAAGAACTGGCCTTGCCGCAAGTCAGCGGAAAGTTCGTTCTTAGACTCCCCAAAAGCTTGCACACCGAGTTGTCCGCCCGCGCCCGTCTAGAGGGCGTGTCCATGAACACGCTGGCAGTCAGCTTCCTGGCTGCCTCCATGAACAAAGCTCATACAGCCTGACGTTCTCCCCAAAAAACCTTGCCCCCAAACTTCCGTTTGGGTACATTACATATAACTCCCACAGCTTTTTGGGTTTCTTGGGCTCGGCACAGGGGTATGCCGGGCTGTCACCCGAACACGATCCTGTTATGAACGATACCCGGCATTTGTTCACGCTCAAGGATCTGCTCGTGGCCTTGTGCTTGGCCATTGGCTGGTCGGTGTTCATGTTCTTTTTGGCCTATTCCGAGGTGCGCGAGGAGCACGAACAGACTCGATCCTTGATGCTGTTCCAATCCCAGGCTTTTTTCCAGGAGGTGGTCACTACCCGCGCCTGGAACGCTGGCCACGGCGGCGTCTATGTGTTCGTGACCGGCGAGACCCAACCCAATCCCTACCTTGACGACCCGCAGCGCGAACTGACCCTGGATGACGGCCGCGTGCTGACCAAGATCAACCCGGCCTACATGACCCGCCAGATCGCTGAGTACGCGGACCAGCGGGGCGGGGTGCGCTTCCACATCACCAGCCTCGATCCCATTCGCCCTCAAAACGCGCCTGATGACTGGGAGCGCGCAGCCCTGGAGAAGTTTGAGCAGGGAGCCGAGGAGACCTTTGAGCAGATCGACGCCGGGGATGAGCCCGTGTTCCGCTACATGGCCCCGCTCATGGTCACCGAGGCCTGCATGCCCTGCCACGCCAAGCAGGGCTATGAAGTAGGGCACATCCGAGGCGGCATCAGCGTGACCCTGCCCGCGGCCCAAATCTTGGCCATCACCAACAAAGTCGTACGCAACCACAAGTGGACGTCGTTTTTCACGTGGTTGTTGGGCATGGCCGCCATCTCCGCCATAATCAATTATTATGTCAAACGCCGCCACGCAGCCGAGATAGCCAACAAAACCAAGAGCCGTTTCCTGGCTTCCATGAGCCATGAAATCCGTACGCCGTTGAACGGTGTTCTGGGCATGCTCCAACTGCTCCAGGAGTCCGGGCTCAAGCAGGAGCAACAGGGGTATGTGGACGACGCCCTGTGGTCGGGCCGGGGCCTGCTCGAACTCATCAACGACATCCTGGACCTGTCCAAGATCGAGGCGGACAAGCTGGAAGTGCGGGAGGACATCTTTTCCTTGGGCGAGATCACGGAATCCGTGCTGGCCATGTTTCGCGACCCCTGCCCCCACAAGCGCAGCGTTGCCTTGGAAACCGCGTATGCTCCGGAAACGCCCGGCAGGATCAAAACCGACCAACTGCGGTTGCGCCAAATCCTGTTCAACTTGGTGGGCAATGCCGTGAAGTTCACGGACCAGGGCTCTATCATCGTGACCGTGGGTGTTGCCGAGAAGCACGGCGACACCAAAGCGGTTCTTGAATTCAGTGTGACCGACACCGGCATGGGCATCAGCCAGGAGCGGCTGGCCGACATTTTCGAGCCCTTTACCCAGGACCACACCCTCAAGGCCAGGCAACATCAAGGCACGGGTTTGGGATTGTCCATAGTCAAACGACTGGTGCAGGCCATGGGCGGCGAAATATCCATCGCCAGTTCAACTTCCGAGGGCTCGTCAGGCACTACCGTGACTTTCACCCTGCCCGTGGGGCTCGTCCCCAATGACATGACTCGTCCCGATGACGCGAGGCGCGAGCCGATATGCCCAGAGCCCGGTGAACTCTCTGTCGAC
The DNA here is from genome assembly GCA_004796465.1 of Desulfovibrio sp. Lineage (GTDB taxonomy): Bacteria > Desulfobacterota > Desulfovibrionia > Desulfovibrionales > Desulfovibrionaceae > MADRE1. The sequence goes on along the minus strand of QZKZ01000255.1, from coordinate 6,015 downwards.
AAGGAGTCTACCCGTGCCGAGATGTTGGAGCGGGTTGCGTTCAGCAATGGGAAGGACAATAGGGACCGTTTCCGCATTCTAGTGGCTGAGGACGACCTCATGAACCAGCAGGTGCTCAAGTCCATGGTCCTGGCCTTGGGCTTTCACGTGGAGTGCGTGCTCAACGGCCAAGACGCCATTGACCGGCTCAGGGCAGAAACGTTCGACATGGTGCTCATGGACATCGGCATGCCGGTCCTGGACGGGGTGGAAGCGACCAAGCGCATCCGCTCCGACATAAGCGGCGACTTCGACCCCCAGTTGCCTATAGTGGCGGTGTCCGCGCACGTCATGCACGGCGACGAGGACCGTTGCATAGCCGCAGGCATGGACGAGTACATAGCCAAGCCCGTTGACTTCAAGACCTTGACCGAGGTGCTCCAGCGGTATGAGGCAGGGAGTGCAAGGAGCTGAACCGGCTTCAGGCCGTGCCGGCGATACCCGCCAGCCCAAGCAAGGTGGACATCGTGGATAGTTGAGCCAAGGAGCAGGCAATGGTACACATGCTGAAGTCACCACTCCATTACAAGGAGACTTCATGCGATATCTTTTGCCGCTCTTCTGCGTCCTGGTGTTCCTTCCAGTTACCTCCCTGTCGCAGGTTCCGGAACCCGGCATTCCTGTGCACGAAGTGGAATGGGATCCGGACCGGGAAACCCGGAATTTTTCCTCCAATTACGAGGGCCCCATCATCGACACCCACGTGCATGTGGACCCGCCGGGCCACAACAACATCTCCATGCAGGAGATCATTGATGTGATGGACGACGAGGGCGTGGAACGGATCATTGTCATGCCCACGCCCAACGAGGCCAAGCTGGAAGAGATTCCCGGGAGCGGGACCCGTCGCCGGTTGGAACTGGCCGCATTGGCTCCGGAAAGGATCGGGATCATGACCGGGAGCGAGTACCTGACACGTTGGTTTCACGAGGCCTTTGAGGACGGATACAACGAATCGGAACTGGAAGGGCTGCTGGAGAAGTTGGCCAACGATCTGGACAGCGGCCGGTTCATGGGTGTGGGCGAGATCGGGGTGCACCACTTCACCAAGTGGGGGCACCAGGCCGTGATCAATTTTCCCTCGGACTTCGGGCCATTCCAGGAGATGGTGGCGCTGGTCGCGGAAAAGGGCGTGTGGCTGGACATGCACGCCGAGACCTATGACCCCAATGAAGACCAATCCTACCTGAACGAGGTGCTGGGTGGTGTGGAACTCATGTTCCGCGACCATCCCGGCCTGAAGCTGGTCTGGTCGCACACGGCCATGACCAATGCCGCCAACGCCAGGGAGTTGTTGTTGCGATATCCCTCGGTTGTCATGAATTTCAAGCTCGTCATGGACCACTCAAAATGGCGCGGGCTGGAGCCCATCTGCGACGAGGACGGCCATCTCTACGAGGACTGGGCGCGTTTATTTGAAGAAATGCCGGACCGCTTCGTTGTGGGAACGGACTACAAATTCGCCCGACAAGGGGTGAGAACCTCGAAATATGACAAGACCATCAAGCGGATCCGCAAGGTCCTGGGTTCCCTTTCCAGCGAGGCCGCGCACATGATCGCCTATGAGAACGCCTTGCGGCTGTTCTGGGAATAAGCAAACTGGGGGGAGGAGTTTGTTTGCTGCGGGATGCTGACGCTGTAGTAAGAGCAAGTGGATGATGTAATTTGATGGAAAAGTATGAGGTGGGCAGCTCTACTTTAGTTTCCGTTGTTCTCGTTGCGCATCGTGTCGAGGACTTCTTCCTTGTAGGGTATTGATTCCGCTGCTCCGGCACGTGTGACGCACAGAGCTGAGGCTGTATTGCTGGTTTTGAGGCAATCTTCCATGGGTTTCCCCTCGATAATGGAGGCTATGAAGTATCCAGTGAAAGTGTCGCCCGCCCCTGTAGTGTCCATGGCGTCAACGCGTTCTCCAGGCATATAGAGACTTTCACTTTGGCTAAGGAAGTATACACCCTTCTTGCCCATGGTGAGGACAACTCCTGCGCTGGGGAATTTTTCTATAAACTTTGATACTATGGATTCCGGTGTTTTCTCTCCAGTAATGCATTGTCCTTCTATCTCATTGACGATGAAATATTTGACGCCGTCAAGAGGATAGTTGAGCACTTCAGGGGTCATGGGGGCCGGGTTGAAAACAATAGTAAGTTCCCTGTCCCCGGCGTACTGCAATATTTCGGGCAGGGAGCTGATTTCGTTTTGCAGCAGGAGGAAGTCGCCGGGCTGGAAATCCTTAAGGGCATGGGTGGCGTCATGGGGCGTAATCGCCTGATTGGCTCCTCCGAACAGCACAATGGCGTTTTCCCCCTGATCGTCGACCTGGATGATGGCGTGGCCCGTGGGAACACCATCGGCAATGGCCACCCTGGAGATGTCCACACCGGCGCGTTCAAGATACTCCCGCAAGAACACCCCGTCAGGACCAACCTTGCCCGCATGGTGCACGTTTGCTCCGGCGCGGGCCAGGGCCACGGACTGGTTCAGTCCCTTGCCCCCGCAGTATTCCGAGTATCCCGTACTGGTGGTGGTTTCTCCGGGACGGACAATGGCCGGGAGGGTGTAGACACGGTCGATGTTGAGCGAGCCAAAGTTCAATACTTTCATGCCACTGCTATGTCGTATTTTTGTGCTCGCTGCAAATGGCGGCCAGGTGGGTCAGCAGTGTTTGTGGATCATTTCCCGCCACGTGGCGTGGTTTTCCCGGATGTGTTCTGCCGCGCTGCTGGGGACGTAGGTGGTGGCCCTGGCCTGGAACGAAGGCAAAGCGTCAAGTCCCGCGAACATGCCGGATTCCAGTCCTGCCAAGTATGCCGCGCCCAAGGCCGAGACCTCTTCCATGCCCATGGTCACGGTGGGCACGCCCAGGAGGTCGGTGATCATTTCCATGAGAAACTTGTTGCTGGTCATGCCGCCGTCAAGCTTGAGTTCCAAAAGAGGCACGCCGCTGTCCTCCTCCATGGCCATGATTACGTCCTTGATCTGAAAGGCCACGGATTCGAGAGCGGCCCGGGCCACGTGGTTCTTGTCCGATCCCAGGGTGAGCCCGACCAGGGAAGCCTTGGCGTCCATCTTCCAGTGGGGCGCTCCCATGCCGCTGAACGCGGGAATGAGGAACACGCCGCCGCTGGAATCCACGGACCTGGCCATGGCTTCGGTGTCCGCGCTGGAAGCCATGAGGCCCAGTTTGTCGCGGAGCCATTGGATGGTGGCGCCGCAAGTGACAATGATCCCTTCCAGGGCATGGTCCACCCGATCGCCCGTGCTCCAGCAGATGGTGCTGACCATGCCGTGTCCCGAGGGCTTGGGAGAGCCGCCGATATTGCAGAGGATGGAAGAGCCCGTGCCCAGGGTGGCCTTGGCTTGGCCCGGGCTGAAGCATCCCTGGCCAAAAGCCGCGGCATGCGAGTCGCCGATCATGCCCGAGATGGGTATGGGGTGTGGAAAAAGGCCTTCGAAATCGGATGAGCCGAAGTGAGCGGAGGATGGTGCGGTTTGCGGGAGAATCAGAGGGTCGACTCCGAAGGCCTCTAGGAGGATGGCGTCCCAAGTCAGGGTGTGGATGTTGAAAAGCAGGGTGCGCGACGCATTGGTATAGTCAGTGAAATAGGATTCGCCGCGCGTGAGCTTGTACAAGAGCCAGGTGTCCACGGTGCCGAAGCGGGCCTTGCCCGAACGCACGGCGTCCTTGACCGTGGCGTTGTTTTCCATGAGCCAGGCCAGTTTGGTTCCGGAGAAATAGGGGTCCACGATGAGGCCCGTTCTGGAGCGGATTTCCTGTTCAACGCTGCTGCCCTTGAGTTTTTCGCAAATGGGTACGGACCGTTTGCATTGCCAGACCACGGCGTTGCACAAGGGGTTGCCTGAATCGTCCCACAACAGGAAGGTCTCGCGCTGGTTGGAAATGCCCGCGCTGATGATGCGGGCAAGGACGTCGGGAGTATCGGCGCTTGCCTGGTCAAGACATAGGCGAAGGGAGGTGATGACGTTGTTGTATATCTCAAGGGGGTCCTGCTCCACGAATCCCACTTGGGGGTACAAGGAGGGCAGGGGGTGGGCCGCCTTGGCCGCGATCCTGCCCTGGGAATCGAACAGGACGGTTTTGGTGCCGCCGGTGCCCTGGTCAATGGCCAGGATGAGTCTCTCCATGCCGGTCTCCAGTTAGGGGGTGCGGGACAGCATTTCGCGCGCCGCAGTAACAATGCCTTGGGCGTCTATGCCGATATGGGCGCGCATGGCGCCGCGCGGACCCGGGACCGCGAATTTCCCTTCCACAAAGCCCAGCCGTTTGAGCCGGCAGCCCAACCCCGCCTCGGCGATGATTTCCGCAACCAAGCTGCCAACGCCGCCGTGCATGCTGTGCTCTTCCACGGTCAGAGCCAGGCCGGTCTTGCGCAGGGAAGCCAGGATTCCCTCGTGCTCCACGGGGCGGATCGAAGAGGCATTGACCACTTCAGCGTCAATGCCCTGTTCTTCGAGCATGAAAGCGGCAGCATGCGCTTCGTGCACGGTCGACCCCATGGCGATGATGCTGATGTCCCGGCCTTGGCGCAAGATGTCCACCTTGCCCGGTTCGAACCGATAATCCGGATCATGCAGAACCGGGAACGGCGCGCTGTCCATGCGGATGTATACCGGCCCTTCGTAATCAAGGGCGTACTGGAAAATCTGCTTGGCTTCCACAGGGTCGGAAGGGGCGAAAATCTGGATATTACCGAAACCCCGCATAATGGACACGTCGTCAATGGCATGGTGGGTGCTGGCCAAAGCGCCGTAGCAGACCCCGGCATTGAGGCCCACCAACTTGACGTTGGCGTTGGTGTAGCACACGTCGTTTTTCACCTGCTCGTTGGCCCTGTGCACCAAGAAGGGGGCGGCATTGGCGGTCACGGCCACGAATCCTCCCAGGGCCATGCCCGCTGCGGTGCCCACCAGGCTTTGCTCGGCAATGCCCACATTGACCAGCTTGTCCGGGAACCGCTCCATAAAGGGCTTGATCTTGGCCGTGGAAGTGGAATCGCTGACCAAGACCACCAGATTCCTGTCCTGCTCCGCCTCCTCAATAAAGGTCTGGACCATGACCTCCCTGAGATCTTGCGTATGGTTTTCCGTCAGCATGCAAGTTCCTCCAAGGCTTGAGGCAGCTCATCCCCCTTGGGGATCCGGTGGTGCCAACTGGGTTGGCCTTCAATAAATGAGACGCCCTTGCCCTTGGTGGTTTGGGCGATGATGGCCTTGGGCTTGCCGTCGTCCTTGGGCAGGGATTCGACGGTTGCAATGAATTCGGCGGGGTCGTTGCCGTTGGTGGTGTGCACGGACATGCCAAAGGCGGCCAGTTTATCGTCCAAGGGTTCCAGGGACATGATGGTCTCGGTGCAATCCGCCAGTTGCAGGCCGTTGCGGTCGACGATCCAGATCAGATTATCCAGTTGGTAATGGGCAGCGGTCATGGCGGCTTCCCAATTGGAACCTTCTTGGAGTTCGCCGTCGCCAGTGAGCACGTAGGTCAAGTACCCGTTCCCGGATTTCTTGGCGGCCAGGGCCAAGCCAACCCCCAGGGCCAAGCCGTGTCCCAGCGCACCGGTGTTGACCTCTACAAATGGGGTCTTTTGCCGGACCGGGTGGCCGGGCAGTTTGGTGTTGAATTGCAGGTACGTGTCCAGCAGGTTGCTATCCAGGAGCCCGGCTTGGGCCAGGGTGCAGTAGAGCCCTCCCACGCCGTGCCCCTTGCTCAGGATGAAGCGGTCCCTGTCCGGATGTTGGGGATCATCTTTCGAAAATCTGAGCAATCGTAAGTAGAGGGAGGCAAGGATGTCGGTTTCGGAGAGGTCCGCACCAGTATGCCCTTGCCCGGCGTTGTGGTTGGTGGTGAGTATTTTTTTCCTGATTTCTACAGTGTTTTCAACCACTTCTTCAGGAGAAAAACCAAAAGGGTTGTTCATGCTTTCTCCTCGACAAGGCAAAGACGCCTTGTGTCTT
>QZKZ01000409.1 GCA_004796465.1 Desulfovibrio sp. | reverse complement strand
GTGGAATCGGTGTGCAGATATTTTGCCGTCATTTCACAAAAACTCACCCATATCTGCATGAGAAGCATAAATATATTGCATGTAATTTCTCTATCTTGCAAGAAAATATCCGAGAAATGTTTCGCCAAATCCATACTGTCCGGGCGGGGAAAGTTGCGGATTTGGTGAAGAATGGGTGCTTTTGCCTGTAATGGCGAGGGCTTGGACTGGCATCTGACGCACTGTCTCGTTTGTCTCGTTATATCAAACTATTACGACACAAAGGCCGGTATTTTTGCCGTTCCCGAGAATCTATCAAGGGGGCAAAAAGCTGCCTAGAGGTGTCCGTGAAGTGGTCAATTCCGGACTTTTTGACGTTCGGGAAAAAACCCCATGCTAGACTCTCGGTCGAAATCAGGAAGGATTGCGACAAATGATCGTTTTTGCGCAATGAATACGCAGTCCATAACCATTTTCGAGGAGGATGTCATGACTCAAAGCAAAGCCTTGTTCACCTCGCGCACGTTCTGGGGCGCGGTCATCGCCGGATTGTCCGGGCTGAGTAGTGGTGCACCAGGAGTGCTCAGGTTCCGTGGTGCCGGGCAAGGCAAAGGCGCGTAAGGAGTCATTAGTGCTTGGGGTGGGGTGGGATTCCGGCGGAGAGCTGAGCGCGCGGAGGAGTGGTTAGTCCTGCTGCTTGTTCCGGTCCCGACTATGCCCGCCGAAAGTCCGGCCAATGCCCCAGGTGGTCAGGGCAAATCCCACGGCTGCCAGGACGCGGGCTAGGGAGTGGGGCATGGGTTCGGGCTGGTCCTTGATGAGGGCCATGAGCGCGGCGTCGATCACGCCGATGCAGGCCCCGGCCAGGGCTGCGCGGCCGGGATGGCGGAGCATGACCCCGGGGACCACGCCAAGCCAGAGCACGGGATCGGAAAAGGCGTACCCAAAGCTCAAGTAGGGGATGGCGAAGTAGTCGGCAGGGATGGGCGAATTCATGGGGGCTCCGGCAGTCACCAGCGTGTGTGGACTTAACAGTAACACAATACCAGGAAAGGAGAAAGCGAGTCATGACCATGCGCGATTCTCAAGATCAGGCACTGGACCGGCAACACCGGGCGAGCCCGGAAAACAGGGCGCTGCGGCCTCTTCCTGCCATGCCAGCAAATTGTTTCGCAATGTAATTCACTGTTTTCCTTGCCTGTACCTGCGTTTTTTTGATATTACGCAAGCCCATGAACCCAGGCGGGTATCATTGACGGATGGGAGAGTGGAAGCTTGAGGCATTTGCGGCAGCTTCCAAAGATCCGTAGCATGTAGGTTCGGCCAAATGCGTGGCATGATGGCGGAAAAACCTGCGGAGAGTCCGTCAAGTGTGATAACCCGTTTCAAGGGGTAACCCGGCACTAGGCATAGACTTGATGTTTTCACTCTACAGCGTTCATCGCAAGGAGGAAGGACAATGGGCGAATTTCTGTCTTTTCGTAAATTCATCACTCCGGTGTTCATTCAGATCATTTTTTGGATCTTGGTCGCGATCGTGGTCATCGGCGGTCTCATCGCCATGGTGCAAGGCCTCAACTACGGTTCGGGCATGATGGCCTTCCAGGGCTTCCTCATGATCATCCTCGGGCCTCTATTTGTGCGCATCTACTGCGAAATCGTGATCATCTTCTTCCGCATGTACGACGTGCTGGAAGAGATCCGCGACAAACCGTAAACACCAACGGATCGTTGCCGCGCGGCACTATCACCGCGCGGCAGCGGTCGGAACCAATTGTCGTCTTCTCCCGCCCCTCACCAGCGTTTTGATGTGAATGCAGTCGACGTCGCGTTTTTCTCAACCCTCCTGAAGTGACCAGTGGCGATTCCCGGAATCGGGAAGACATCCCGCGCCACAGCCACAAAGTCTCCCCCAAAGAAAACCGGCCGCACCATTCCTGATGCGGCCGCAGTCAGCATGTGTTGGCAATGGCTATTTGCCGGTTCCGGAAAGGGAGTTGATCACCGACAAAAAGGTCTGGTTGGGGTTGTTCTGGCACTGGGGCACGATGGTCATGGTCAAGTCCGCGATGCGCTGGTCGGTCACGGGCGTGGGCTGGCCTTGGGCGCGGTCGAGCCAGCCGAAAGCCCAGAGCATGGCGTAGCCCAGGGTCGGACTGCTGACCTGAATGTCCGCGTTGAATTCGCCGCAGGTATAGGTGTTGGGGTTGAACTCGTTGGATTGGGCCTGCGCTGCAACGGGAAGGGCGACGAGCATGGCGAGCAGCAGGGGAAGTGCTATCTTGTGCATGGGGTTCTCCTTGGTTGGGTGTGGAATACGCGATGTACCAGTTGGGGCGCGATGATGTCCACAAGGGATGCGAAGCGCGAGGTTCGCCCAGGCGAACTTACAACTTCTTCCCTACCAGCGTCACCATCCCCTGCTCCATCTCGTCAAGCTCCAGGTCCAGGCCTGCGCCGCGCAGCTCAGCGGCCACCCATTCCCGCGCCAAGCGCAGCTTGGGATAGCAGCTCTTGTGCAGCTCCCATTCTCCGTCCGGTCCCAGGCGCGAGTAAACCAGGTCGTGCACCAGCACCTGCTCGGGCCCGTATTCCAGGAAGCAGGTGAAGATGGTGGTGGTATCCGAGCGCACGGGCAGGAAACGGTCGGTTCCC
>QZKZ01000309.1 GCA_004796465.1 Desulfovibrio sp. | reverse complement strand
GTCTTGGCAGGCCAACTCCTCGGCCATGTCCTCGGCCAGGTCGGGACCGGCTTGTTTGCGAAAGGTTTCGGGCAGGAGCAGCACGGCCTTGGCCATGTCGATGCGCAGATACTTGGCCAGGAGGTTTTTCAGGGATTCCCTGTGGAATCTGGCCAAATCCAGGAGATAGCTCTGTTCGGCCTCGGGGCTGCTTTCGAAAAATTGGAAGTAGCCGAGTTTGGAGGCCAGGCCGGACAGGGTCTCCTTGGAGCGGAACATGGCGTCTTCCAGGTTGAGCTTGGCCCGGGCGATGTCTTGGTCAGTGAATTGATCCGCATTGAGTTCGGCCAGGTCCTTGGTCAGTGAGAGCCAGACCTGGGTCAGGTTGGCCGGGTTGAGGGTGGCCTGGACCAGGAGCATGGAGCGGCGTTCCAGGGTGACGCTGGAGCTGTGGATGGAGTCCACGAGTTGTTCTTTGTATTTGTATTTTCGAAACAGCAGGGAGGTGCGATCGCCGCCCAGGAGTTGGGCGAGGACCTCGCAGCCCGGGATGTCCGAGGAGCCCGAGGGCGGAAGGTTCACGGCCAGGCCGAGGTAGGCTTTGTTCCAGGGGCCGTACTCCACGAGCACGGGATTGTGGTCCGGGGGGCAGGTCACGGGCGCGGGCAAGGGCGGGCGTTGCCATACTCGGGAATTTTCCAGTCCGCTGAAGTATTTATTGGCCAAGCGGGAGACAGTGGTGGGCGAGACTTTGCCGCAGACCACCAGGAGCATTGATTGGGGTTGGTAGAAATGTTGGCGGAATCGGCGGAGATCCTTGGTGGTCAAGTTGGCCACGGTGTCGCGAAAGCCGATGATGGGCCGGGCATAGCCGGAGTCGCGCCACACCGACTCCTGGAGCCGGTTGAACAAGCGGGTGGAGGGGTTGTCCTCGTTGCGTTCCAGTTCCGCGAGCACGACTTTTTGCTCCAGGTCCAGATCCTTGGCCCGAAACACCGCGCCAAAGGCCATGTCCTGGAGCACGTCCATGCCCAGTTCAATGTGTTCGGCGGGAAGTTCCGTGATGAACACGGTGTAGTCGAAGCTGGTGGCCGCGTTGAGGTATCCGCCCACAGCCTCGATGTCCGAGGCCACGCGACCCGAACTGCGTTTTTTCGTGCCCTTGAAGACCATGTGTTCAAGAACGTGGCTGATGCCTGCCTTGGCCGGCTCTTCAACAGCGGACCCCACGCGGGCGTAGAGGCGCAGGGCGGCCAAGGGGAACCGTTTGTCCGGATGAACCAGCACGGTGAGTCCGTTTTTCAGGCGAAACACCGAGGTCTGGGGTTGTTGAGCTGGGGGCATGGAGTCTCTATGAAGAGTTGATTTTTTTCCGGGCTGTGAACAGGATGCATTGCATGGGATGCATGTGTCTGGTACCAAATATTGTAAGAATTGCCTAGTTTTCAAGATGCGTCCACGGGTTGCAACGGGACGGGGGGGTGGCCATGCCGACAAATGGAGCGTGCCGGGTGCAAGGCGCGCCCAGACCACGGGTCCTGGTCATTGACGATCAGGTGTTCAATTCGACCGTGCTGAAGGGCATGCTTGAGCAACACGGCTTTCAGGCCCTGACCGCGTCCAGCGGCGAGCAGGGCCGGGAATTGGCCGTGGCCGAACAACCGGAACTGATATTGCTGGATATCATGATGCCCGCGGAGACCGGGTTCGAGACCTGCGCCAAGCTGCAGCAAGACCCCGCGACCATGGACATCCCGATCATCTTCATTTCCGCCCTGACCGAGGTGGACACCAAGGTCAAAGGCTTGGAAATGGGCGCTGTGGATTATATCACCAAGCCCTTTGAGATGGCCGAGGTCTTGGCCCGGGTGCGGCTGCATCTGCGGCTCAAGTTGGCCACCAAGGCGCTGATCGAGGAGCAGGCCGCCAAGCTGCGCCAGATCAGCGAGGCGCAGCAGGCCATGCTGGTGCTGCCCGGGGAATGCCCAGGGGCCAATTTCGCGATCCGGTACAACCCCGTGCTTGAGGCCGGGGGGGATTTCTACGATGTGTTCCCCCTGAGCGACCGGACCCACTGCTACTTTGTGGCCGACATCTCGGGCCACGACCTGGGCACGTCCTTGGTGACCTCATCGCTCAAGGCTTTGGTGCGCCAGAATTCCGGTCTCTTGTTCACGCCCATGGAGACCATGAAGACCATGAACTCGGTGCTGGGCACGGTGCTGGGCGAGGGCAGGTACGTCACGGCCCAGAGCCTGTACGTGAACCGGAGCAACATGAGCGCGACCCTGGCCAATGCAGGGCACCCGCCGCCGGTGTATGTCCCGGCCTCGGGAGAGCCCCGGTTCCTGGAGTCGACCGGGGACGTGCTTGGCGCATTCAACCGGGCGTATTTGGAACCGATCACGTTCCGGGTCGCCCAGGGCGACAGGATAATTTTGTACACGGACGGGCTGGTGGAGCGGTTCGGCGATCCCTTCCGGGGATTGACCCAGGGATGTCATCATCTTCTGGAAGCATGCGCGCGAATTCGGTCCTTGGACCTGGAATCATCGGTTGAAGAAGTGTACAATGAATTGTTGGGCCGAGGCCATGAACATGAGGACGATGTGGTGCTTTTGGGAGTGGAGGTCTGATGTTCAACTTGCGAGCGCATGAATCCGGGTTTGATTGCGTCATGTCCGCTGAGGTGGATAATGTCGACCTGGCGGCTTCCGAAGTCCGGCGCTTCCTGGAGGGGCGCGGGAACGTCACCGGTCTGTTCGGCATTGAGATCGCCTTGCGCGAAGCCCTGCTCAACGCAGTGATGCACGGCAGCTACGGCAACCCGGCCATGAGCGTGGCCCTGCGGTTGCGCGTGGACGAGAAGGCCTTGCGCCTCGTTGTCCAGGACCAGGGCCAAGGCTTCAGTTGGCGCGACGAAACCATGCAGCCGCCGCCTCCGGACGAAAGCAAGGGACGGGGACTGGCGATCATGGCCAGGTATTTTGACCGGGTGCGTTTTAATGATACGGGTAATTGTGTTGAAATGCTGCATGTCCTGCAAGCGCGGGACTGATCAGGAATACTTGGAGGAATAGGGATGAGCGACGTTACGAGAACCGGAAACAAGGCCGTGGTGACACCGAGCCGGAACATCACCGCAGGCATGACGGATTCCCTGCGCAAGGAGCTGAAGTCCTTGCTCGACGAAGGAGTCACGGACCTGACCATTGATTTCAGCAGGGTGGAGATGCTGGATTCCGTGGGCATCGGCCTGCTCATCGCTGCGCACAACTCCCTGCTCAAAGAGGGGGCGGTGCTGCGGCTCACCGGCGTGAACCAGGATGTCATGGGCTTGCTCTCCACCATGCGGCTCACATCCCACTTTTCCATTCACTCTTCTCATCCTTCCTAGGGGCGAGCCATGGACGACGAAATCCTGTTGATGTTTCAGGAGGATACGCGCGAGAGCTTGGCCGGTGTGGAAGCCAGGCTTCTGGATATTGAAGAGGCGGGCGAGGACCATGACCCCGAACTGGTGCACGAGGTGTTTCGGTCGGCCCACTCCATCAAGGGCAGCGCCGGGTTCCTGGCCTTGGACACCATCCGCGACCTGTCCCACAAGATCGAAACCGTGTTGGACATGATGCGCACCCAGGAACTGCAGCCGACCAAGGGCGTGATCAACGTGGTGTTGGGCGCGTTCGACCGGCTCGGGGAACTGGTGGAGGACTTGGCCCACTCCAATCTCATGGATGTGTCCGACCACGTGCAGGCTTTGATGGCTCTTGCCAGCGGCAGCCTGCCCCCGGAGCGGCAGCAGTCCGTGACCACCATGCGCAGGGTGGCCTTTCCCGACGGCCGCACCGGATTCGAAGTCTCGGAGCATGACTTGGCCCGGGCCCGGGTGGGAGGGAATTATCTTTATCTGGTGGAGTACGACCTGATCCACGACCTGCAACGCAAAGAGCAGACTCCCTTTGATTTGCTGGCCGTGTTGGGCAAAAGCGGCATGGTCTTGGATTGCCGCGTGGACCTCGGAGCGGTGGGCGACTTGGGCCAAGCGCCGGCCAACTATGTGCCCATGTATTTGCTGTTCGCGTGCATCCTGGAGCCGGACATGGTCAAGGCCGTGCTCCAGGTGGACCAGGAGCGCATCCATACGGTGCCGGTAGAAGGCGAGGGATCCACCCAGGCAGACCCCACTCTCACCCAAGGCTCTCTCCTGTCTCCGGCAGCTCCGGTATTGGATATGGAAGCGCCCCTGCCCCAGGAGGACAACAGCTTGGACCCGGACGAACTGGCCGCCATGGAGCGGGAGTTCGACTTGGCCATGGCCAAACAGACTGGCGGGGCAAGTGGAGACGTGGCGCTTGGTCCGGAAAGCGAGCCCCAAGCCGGGGAAACTGTCTCCGGGGAGGAAAGCGCTCCCCTGGAAACCATCGCGGACAGTCCGGAGCAAGAAGCCACGGGCTTTGAGCACCAGGGCAACGGCGACAAGGGGAGTTTGCTCCTCAGAGGCGCCCTGACCATTGACCGGGCCCAAGAACTGAAACAGGCTTTGCTTGCGGCCCTGGACACGTCCAAGCAGGTGGACCTGGAGTTTCGGGATGTGGTGAGTGTTGACCTGGCCGCGCTCCAATTGCTCATCGCCGCGTTCCAAAGCGGCAAGGCACGGGGCATTGGGGTGAGCTGCGTGGGAGACCTCGGCCCGCTCCTGGATTTTGCCCGTTCCACGGGCTTTACCTCGGACACGGTCAAGCTCTACGGCATGGAGTCCTTTTTGCCGTCTGAAGCATAATTCGGGAGAAGGCGCGCATGGGGGAAGCATGAGTCCTGACAATGGAGCCCTGGACATGGTCAGGGAAGAGGTGGCCGAACTCCTGACGGAAATGGAGTCCGCGCTGCTGGCCCTGGAAGGAGATCCCGGCGAAACCCGGCTGATCAACCGCATTTTTCGCGCCGTGCACACCATCAAGGGCGCGGCCAATATGTTTGAGTTCCGCGAGGCAGCAGGCCTGGCCCACGAGCTGGAAAACCTGCTGGATTTGGTCCGCCAGGGCGTCATGGAGGTGCACAAAGGGTTCCTGGAGGCCTGCCTGCAAGCCAAGGACATCTTGTGGCCCCTGTTCCAACGCCCTGTGTCCGAGGCGAGCCAAGAGGCTGCCCAAGGGTTGCTTGGTGTTCTGCGCCAGGTGACCTCAACGCCTTCGCCCCCGTCCGAACCTTCCGAATCCTCCGAGCCTGCCCCCGGCTCGGACCTTCCCGGTCCCGCCCCCGCTCCCAGCGGCTTGGAGCGCTTCCACATCGAGTTCAAGCTCAAGGGCGAGGATGTGTTGGTGCATATCGACCCCAAGGCTATCCTGGATGAGCTGCGCGGCTTGGGCCGGGTTGTTGTGCGGGCCGACGCCGGGGAGTTGTCGGATCTGGACGCGCTTGCGCCGGAAAGTTGCGTACTGGGCTGGGAAATCGAACTGGACACGGATGCGGGCGAAGACGCGGTCCGCGACGTGTTCATCTTTGCCGAGGAATACGCCGAGTTCGCCATCTCCTGGGCGGTGGAGACTCCTGCCCCTGAAGAGGCGCGGGAGCCCTTGGCGGTTGCTCCGGCCACACCAGTTGAACAAGAGCTTGAACCGGAGCAAGAGGGGCCGGGCTTGGCAGACGAGGATCCGGACCCCTGGTCCTCCCTCAAAACAGACCCGCAGCGGCCCGGCACGCAGGACAACGAAGAACCCCAAGCCGGGGTGCGCGTGGACGCGGCCAAGCTCGACGACCTGGTGGCCCTGGTGGGCGAGTTGGTCATTGCCCAGGCCCAACTCGGCATTGTTGCCGCGCGTTTGAGC